>CAZYXR010000166.1:1049-1515 GCA_964650845.1 uncultured Chitinophagaceae bacterium | reverse complement strand
TGACTCTGTTTTTAGTTTCCTTCCCTTGTTCTTATCCAAGTACAACGGGGTACTGCTTTTTAGTAAGCCGTCTTTGTCGTACTTGTCGTAGCGGGGTGTGTGCTTAGGAGCGCAACTAAGCACAGAAACAATAAGCACTATTACCAGAATCAAGATTAGTACTTTGGTTATAAACCAGTTTTCGGTTTTCATTTCAGTAATCTTTTATAGTAATTAGTTAAAACATCAATGTCAACTTTTGATCGCTTTACAACTTGGCGCGATTCAATTAAAAGTTTTTCAGCCGTACCAGATCCCCATCGTTTGTCTATGTAAAGACCAAATTCGTACTGCCTGCCCTGATTGTAAGTATTACAGGATATACATTGAAGCGAACAATTCTTTTCGTTAAACCTTGTAGCCTGATGCCGTCTTGATATGAAGTGCCCACAGTGTGCTTCTTTTATGTCAACTAATTTACCACAAG
>CAZYXR010000166.1:0-991 GCA_964650845.1 uncultured Chitinophagaceae bacterium | reverse complement strand
CCATTTTTAGAATCTCTTTTCCGAATGAACAAAGAAAATACTCGGTCTAACTTATCGGTTTTCATTTCAATTCAGTTAATCAGTCTTTCGGGGAGCTTACGATAAAGCCAATAATTTAAGCGGCCATATTCCGCGCCAGCACTCCCCCTTAGACCTTTATTTCTTCTTTATAAGTTCCTCAACCTCATCCCATTTACTTAAAGGGATGCGCTTTACCTTAGTAGGCTCTTTCTTTGGCTTATTGCTTACTCGCTTGCCTCCCCACGTTCCTTTCTTTTTCATAGATGATTTTTATTAGTTATATTTTTTTTGATAGCCATTTTTCAAATTTTACGACCAGAACCGACACGTTTACCGCCTTTATTTGTTTTCATCTTTGCATTAAATCTAAGCAACAACAATCATTTGAAGGCATCCCACACTTGCAAACCCTTTCAACCTCTTGAGCAAAATAAAAAGCAATATGGAAAGTGTATGGGTTTTTGAAAAGAGAAACACCATACCTGTTAAATTTCCAGTCTGTGTATTTTTCTAATTTTACAACAACCCCAACCCCATCAGGAGTGGATATTCTGTCTCCTATTTTAATTAACCCACTCATAATCTTCATTTGCTTTTTGTGTTGCTACTTCATGGCTCATTCCTTGCGAAAGCCAGTAATTATGTCTTTCAGCAATGTAAATGGCTTTTGCTTTTTCTTCTTTATTTTCAGCTTTGCAAAAGTTGTTCATTGCTTCCGCAAGAATTTCTTTTGCTTCTACTGTTATGTCTTTTTTTATTGCTATTCCGTCTGTCATTGTTTTGCTGTTTTGTTGATACAAATATAAAAGCCTATCTTGAATTTGTAACATTTCAAGAAACATTTTTAACTTTTTTTTACAAAGCCCGTTTTTCAAATGTTTTTCGCCTGATTTAAGCCATTCTTCAAACCCTAAATCGGTTTTGCCTTCCCTTATTTCCTTTTTCCAGATCGCGTACATAGCGCAAAGGA
>CAZYXR010000165.1:0-1598 GCA_964650845.1 uncultured Chitinophagaceae bacterium | reverse complement strand
GTCTTCTTTTGCTTTCTCCTCTCCTACTTCGGCAACATAAGCCGCCACAAATTCTTCTTCTATTGCCGTAAACTTTTGTTTGCGCAAATCTTTATTGGCAATGCCTTCAGCAGCTACCACTTTATTTTTTTCAAAAGCAAAGTCGGTAATCTTTTTCTTTAAATCTAAATCGTGTTTTTCGTGGCTGTAAGTGCGTTTTTCTTTAGTGCCTTTTTCAGCTTCAAACTCGCGAATAACTGCGATGTGGGTTTTGATAACATTGTGCGCAAAAGAAATAGCAGCTACCATATCGGCTTCGCCCACTTCTTTCATTTCGCCCTCAACCATCAAAATGTTTTCTGCAGTTGCCGCCACTACCATATCCATGTCGGTAGCTGCACTTTCTAACTCGCTTTTTTTAGGGTTGATAACAAACTTACCATTGATGCGCGCTACGCGAACTTCACTTACCGGCTCGGCAAAAGGAATATCGGAGCAAGCCAATGCTGCCGAAGCTGCCAAGCAAGCCAAAGCATCGGGCAATTCATCGGCATCAGCCGAAATTAACTGCAACATAACTACCACATTGGCATGAAAGTCGCTTGGAAACAATGGGCGCAAAGCTCTATCTACCAATCGGCTGGTTAATATTTCATGCTCGTAAGGGCGACCTTCGCGCTTAAAAAATCCACCCGGATATTTGCCTAATGCCGCAAAATTTTCGCGATACTCAACTGTTAATGGCATAAAATCAACGCCATCTTTCGCATTTTTATCGGCACACACGGTGGCAAGCAACATGGTTTTGCCATATTTTACTACTACACTGCCATCGGCTTGTTTCGCCAGTTTTCCAGTTTCAATTTCCACTAAGCGACCATCGCCTAAATCGACTGTTTTTTTGATAATGTTCATCCTTAAATTGTTTGTTGTATTAAATTCTTGTTACTGTTTTTTTAGTTCTGCCGGATAAATGTTGCAGTTGGTAGATACCGGCTTTTGCCTTTGATAAAAGTTGAAGAAACTCCGGCAAACAAGAATGTAGCATTAGTTTATTTCTTTTATCGTTTAGCAGTTTCATCTTTAGCTGCAAAACGTTCATCCAATGGTGAAAAAAGAAAATGGTTGGTAAAAACCAACCATTTTCTTCATTTTATTTTTACTTACGAATACCCAACTTCGCAATTAGTGCGCGGTAGCCGTTTAGATTTTTCTTGGCTAAGTAGTTCAAAAGCCTTTTGCGCTTACCTACCATAATCAACAAAGCACGTGTGTTGCTGTGATCTTTGCGATTAGTTTTTAAATGATCGCTAATATGATTGATTCGGCTTGTGAATAAAGCGATTTGAGCCTCCGTAGAGCCTGTATTCTTTTCAGAACCACCGTATTCAGCGAAAATGTTCTTTTTAACTTCTTTAGTTACTTGCATAATATTTCAAAATGGAGCGCGAATATAAATGTTTTTTGTTTCCGAACAAATTTTCATCCACTAATACAGTAGATAAAAACTTTACCAAACGATTGTTTGGTAAAAAAGAAACTTTATTTTCGTTTCACCGTTTTTAAACGGGTTTAAAATATTCATTAACAAAACATTTTTTATGTCAACACTTACTGAC
>CAZYXR010000164.1:0-1602 GCA_964650845.1 uncultured Chitinophagaceae bacterium | reverse complement strand
TCCAGTTGCATTGATAACTGTAAAAGCTGTTGAGGCTCCGCCTACACAAGCTTCCGGCATTGTAGGGTTAAATGAAGGCAGTGCCTTTACTTGCAATATAGTGCTGGCGCTTATTTCGTTCGCTACCGGGTTGGTAGAGCGTATTCTAACATAGTAATTGTCGGCCGCCTGTGCCGCAGGAATTTTTGAAACTATCACCTCGGCATTAGCGGTGCTTGCTTTTCTACCAATTTCCACTACACCACTTGCAAAAGTTGAGCTTGTAGAAATTTCAGCTATGTATTCGTTGCCCGATGCAAATGTACCCGATGAAGTTAAATTTACATGCACTGTATCGTCTGCGCATTTTGATGTAGTAACTGTGCCGATTGTAATTGAGTTGGATGATGAACCATTAGCAGTGAGACTAAAATCATCTATTCCAACTAAATCATCTGCTCCTGCGCCATCCCAATCACCAAATCTTATAGCGAAAGATTCTCCATTTGCTATGCTCAATCCAGTTACTGTATGCGATTTATTGGCGAAATGCTGTACAGAGCCATTACCTGTTGTTGCTTGCCCCGGGTTTGCATACCCTAACTGCGTTACTACCGTATAGCCTGTTGCGCTCAATGAAGTTTCATTGACTTTATACTCAAACGAAATACTGTCTTTACGGTTTGCTGCACCCACGCGCCACGTTTCTGCCGTATATGTAATATTTAGTGAAGTTATGGTACTACCTGTATTATTTGTAAAAACTGCCCCCCAACTTGGTATCAAATTTGACGACCTCAAGCCTCCTAATGCTCTATCAGTTGCTGCATTATCAGTACCGATGTTATAAGTATTACCCGAGTTCGAGCTTCCATTGCCAGGTGTGTATGTACTGTTGGCATTACTACCACCTTCATTTAATGCCCATCCTGACGGCATAGTGTTACAAGGACAAGAACTTTGAGAAAGTCCGTCAAAATCTTGAGTATAGATAGAACCTAAAGTGGAAATACTTATCTGCCCAAAAGCAGAATTACCAAAAAAACAAAAGCAAGCTACCAGCGCAATGAGTAAACAACTTTTCTGCATAAAAAAATTTAATTTATGATAAAAATGGCGAGGGGATTTTTCGGCTGCAAAAGAAAGCATTTGTTTACAATAATGTGCAGTTTAGATATTAAATGTTGATGAATATTTTGTTAAACCAAAGCAATTTCACCAACACCATTGAAAATCAAGATAATAAAGCTGTTGAAACTTTTGAAGTTGCTTCACCTCTGCTGTGCAGCGGTTCGCAATGACGGCAATTTTCTGCGCAAAACAACTTCATCATCACGAATGTAGCTTGCAGAGCAAAACAATCTTAAACAAAAGTTCCAACCGCTTCGTTGCAAATTATTGCTACAAAAGCTGCGTTTTTTACAATTACTATTTACACTATAAAAATCGTGCCAAACTTTGCGTTACACACAAAAAATTTGATAGATGTGGAAATCTACAAAAACAAAAAGCGGGTCAATTGACCCGCTTTTATTTGCATTCAAAAATTGTTCTGCTACTTAGAACAAGTCTCCGTAACCATCGGTTGGAGCAGATTCTTTCTCTTTAATGAAAAGATCACCG
>CAZYXR010000163.1:0-1624 GCA_964650845.1 uncultured Chitinophagaceae bacterium | reverse complement strand
TCTTTAAAATTTACCCCCAGTTTTTTTTGCAGTAAATGGCGGTTCCCGACGCATCGCAGCGGCAAGCAAAAAACAGTTACCGGTCACGGGTCGGGGTTTTGGTTTTTGGCGCATGTTTTTGGTCTCAAAAACTGTGACAAAAACAAAAACGAAGGGTGGATCTCCGGTAGCGTTTTTTGCTTTTAAACCATTTTTTATTCCGGCGGGTAAAGGGCAACTATTATAGAATTGCACAACAACTTTTTAAATTAAAGACTCGTGCAATTACTGTAATGGTTGCCCGGATGATGGGAAAGCAAAGGGTAAGTAATAAGGCCGCATAAGCGGAGCTCTGCGGAGCCTAAGCAGCCTTATTACTTACCTTTTGCTCTGGGTTGGCATCTTTATTTTTTGGCGTGTGTTTTTGATTGTGGGTTAGAACTTGCTCTTTTGCTTTTGCGCTTAACTTATCAACATCATTAGCGCAAATTGGAAAAAGAGCAAGTGAAGGGTTGGACAAAAACCATGACAAAAAATAAAGCTATGTGCATTGCGGGCTGGGATGTCTATTAAAAATACGCAAAGCAAGTTTTCCCAGAATGCCACGTTTTCTGTCAGAAACTTTGCAGCATAAACAAAAAGTGTACGGTGTATAACACCATTTTGTTAGAACTTTCATTTGATGTTCGAACTCTGATGGATTAACTTTGTTTAAACCAAAAAGTAGGAAATAGTTATGCAAAAAGAATTCTATTTATACGCCCGAAAATCAACTGAAGAAGAAGAAAGACAAGTAATGTCAATTGAAAGTCAGTTAGATGAATTACAAGAATTAGCAAGGAGAGAAGGATGGACTGTACTAGAAACATTCACCGAAAGTAAAAGTGCTAAAATGCCGGGTCGTCCAGTATTCAATAGAATGATTGAACAGATCTATAACAACAAAAAACCAATAGGCATTTTAGCTTGGCATCCTGACCGACTTGCTCGTAATTCAGTTGATGGAGAGCAAATCATTTATCTAACCGATATTGATAAAATCGCTGCTCTGAAATTTCCTACTTTTTGGTTTGAACCAACCCCACAGGGTGTGTTTATGCTGCAAGTTGCATTTGGACAAAGTAAATATTACTCCGATAACTTATCTGAAAACGTAAAACGTGGCATTCGCCAAAAAATCAGGCGTGGTGAATATCCGAACTTAGCACCTTACGGATATTTCAATAATAAACTCACAAAGAAAATTGAACCGCACCCAACTTCATCACGAATCATTCAACAGGCATTTAAAGAATTTGCAGAAGGAAAACACTCGTTAGAATCTATGAGCCAACGCCTGAGTTTTTGGGGCTTGGTGAGCAAAAATAATACTCCGTTAGGAAAAGCTGCCGTTCAAAGGCTACTCAGCAACATTACTTACATCGGATTAATAAGGCAGAAAGGAGAAGTCTATTCAGGCTCATTTGATGCCATTATAGACAAAAAGACCTTCGATGATGTACAGAAAGAACTCAAACGTAAGTCGAAGCCCAGGAAAGCAAAAGGCGGCCATGATTTCCCTTTAACAGGCTTAATACAATGCGGAGAATGTGGAGGGATGATAACTGCCCAATACGCCAAAAAAGGTCGCTATATCTATTATAGA
>CAZYXR010000162.1:684-1637 GCA_964650845.1 uncultured Chitinophagaceae bacterium | reverse complement strand
CCAGTGGAAACAAACTTGGGTGGACAACACAAACGAAATCACAGAACTCACAGGCATATTGCGGGGCGACACTATGATTTTTATTTCTCAACCGAAATTTAACAGAGAAAACAGACTGGCAATAAACCGAATGACGATTATCAAAAAATCGGACAACGAATTACTGCAAACAGGAGAAGTGAGTTTTGATAATACAACCACTTGGCAAACAAATTATTCGTTCAAATACAAAAGGCAAAGCAATTATTCTTTAACCCATAAACAGTTCAGCATGAAACTTTACGGAGTAAAATTAAAAGTCAGCAACCTTGAAATTTCCCTGAAATTTTACAATGAAACTTTAGGCTTCCAGATTGACCAATCTTACAAAGTTGAAAACGAAATCCAACTCTATACTAATTCCTACAAAATCATTTTGCAGGAAGATAAAAGCATGAAAATACCGAAAGACAAATCTCTTTCATCGGTTAGTTTAAGCATGGCTGTTAAAAACATTGACAGCACATTTCAGCTACTCAAATCAAAAAGTGTAAAATTCTTCTCCGATGAAAAACGAAAAGAAGGCGTTGGCTATTCCATGAAAATGTTTGACCCTTTCGGCAACTGCATTTCCATTATGCAACTCACTTACCCCAATGCTCCTGAAATAACCGAACCCTTTGTTTACAACTGCGGCTACTATGTGGCTTCAATGGATAAGGCACGAAAATTTCACAAAGAAATTTTGGGCTTTACCGAACTCTCCGAAAACTATTTGCCAAGCGATATGCCTTTGGGTTATGCCGACAAAAGTTTTGCGTTCATGCTCCACCAAAACCGCCCTGAGTTCAATCACACGCTAACGCCAAATATGAAACTTGTTTTCTCAGTTTCTGATTTTACTGCATTGAAAAAGCTGCTTGCAGAAAATAAAATCACATTCAGCGAAACCAACAATATTATCACCATTACAG
>CAZYXR010000162.1:0-674 GCA_964650845.1 uncultured Chitinophagaceae bacterium | reverse complement strand
CTGTATTCAATCCGATATAATTCTTTCAGCAAACAATTCAATTCATTAATCTCAAAAACAAAATAACATGGCATCAACATCAGAAACAGGACACGCAAAAAATGTTGCAAACTTTGAAGATTTAATCTCATTTTGCACAGGTTACGGAACTGCCTACAATCCGTCAAAAGCAGCCATTCAATTACCTGCTTTAAACACGCTTTACAGCAATGCACAAAATGCACTTACCGGACTAACGAGTAACAAAACCATTTTCGACAATGCAACCAACGCACGGCAGACAGCATTTGAACCGCTTAAAAAATTAGCGACAAGAATTGTAAACGCTTTAGATGCAACCGAAGCAACAGACACTTTGGTAAAAGATGCAAAAACAATCAACACTAAACTTCAAGGCAAACGAAGCCACTCAAAACTTACCAAAGCCGATGCAGGAAAAATAACCGAAGCAACAGACGAACCCAAAACAATTTCCGTTTCGCAACAAAGCTTTGACAGCTTAATTGAAAACTTTGCCAAACTGATAGAACTCGTAAGCAGCGAACCGACCTATACGCCTAACGAAACCGAATTACAGGTTTCTACCTTGACAACAACTCTCGGCAACTTAAAGACAACCAACACGGCAGTTGTAAACGACTATACCAATTACAGCAATTCCCGCATCACAAGGG
>CAZYXR010000161.1:0-1794 GCA_964650845.1 uncultured Chitinophagaceae bacterium | reverse complement strand
CTGAAGAGGTTTGCGTATTTCCAAGGAAAAAAGAGTCAGAGCAAATAGGTCATTATGTGAGGCATGGTGATCGACATGGATGAGTACCTATTTGATAAATATATACTAACCATAACTTATAGTTATCTATTTAAAATAGGTAGGAAAATAAGCAGCAGAGCCGTTTTTAGTATGTTCAATAAGCTAAAATTAGTTTTACTAATGATGATAGGTAAATTAATATTAATCTTTACAATATTGTATTAGTAAAGCCTAAGAAGGAAAAGCAATGCCAAAAGTAAGTGCGAAAAGACAAATCACATTACCCATTTCCGGTTGTAACGAGTTGGGTATCCAGGCAGGAGATGAAGTGGAGATTTTCCGCCATGGAAATCAATTCAATATCATTAAAAAAGAGATTGGTATGGCGGCGGGTCTATTAAAGGGCACCAAAATAAACAATACTGTCAGCGATGTACAATCAAGACAGAAACATTTTGAATGATTGCAATTGATACCAATGTTTTACTTCGGTATCTCTTAGCGGATGATGCAGCACAATATGCGAAGGCAAAAACCCTAATTAAAGATCAACACCCTGTATTGATTACAGATGTTGTTTTGGCTGAGGTAGGGTGGGGGACGTTAACTGACGGCCGATACAACCTCGACAAAGCGGCTGTATGTGCCGTTGTACACGGTTTAATTGGTGACGGAGCCTTTATCTTTGAGAGCTCCCAAGCGATTTGGTCTTCTCTGTGTGATTACGAGGAAACCAAGCCAGTACGTGGAAAAGAACTAGATTTTGTTGATTCACTAATTGCTAATAAATCGCGCTTTTTCGCAGAAAATAACGGCGCTTCGTTGTTTTACTTTTACAGTTTTGGTAAAGCAGTAGCACAATTGAAAAGTACTAGAAAGCCATGAATCAGGGAAGGGTAGGGGAGTTTTACAAAAAACGATCGAGAAAAGTGGCTAAGATTCTGACTAATTCCTTCAAAAAATCAACCGATATTCTTATTTTATAGATAGTTGCCAATTGTTGTTAATAGTTGGTATTATTTAGTTAATAAAGAAAGGAGATTTTTACTATGAGCTATGCGGTCGGTGAACATTTTGAAAGGTTTATAAAGAGCCAAGTACAAGCTGGTCGCTACAACAATGCAAGTGAAGTAGTGCGAGAAGGACTGCGCCTTGTTGAAGAACGGGAAACAAAACTGCAGGCATTGAAGGAACACATCGATTCTGCCATTGCCAAAGGTGGTCATAATACAGATGAAGATGTCATGGCCTATGTAGAAGCCCATCTTGATAAGAAGGGCAAACAACGGGAATGCGTTTAGTTTTATTAGACCAAGCTAAAGAAGATTTAGCTAACATAGCTGCCTATATTGCAGAGAAAAGCAAAAGCCGTCACGTTGGACAGAATTTCGCCCAACGACTTCTTGATAAATGTAAAGAACTTGCAAGTATTAAAGGCACAATTGGAGTAGAGCGACCAGAGCTAAGAGAAAATTTACGCAGCCATCCATTTGGAAGTTACATTATTTTCTTTATGTATAACGATAATCATTTTGAAGTGGTAACAATCATTGAAGGACATCGTGACATAGAAGCCATATTTAATCCCTCTACCACCTAAACTTAATGTGGATGTTTACCAATTTACATTGGCCTGTTTGTTATTATAATTCAAAGCGGTATTGTGGCATTTTCTCGTATTTCAGGAAGAAATAACAGTTATCGTTTTAGATGAGTGTCAGCTTCTTTTTGCCTTGTAATCGATCTAGCCAGAACAATGCAGCTTGTCCCCGA
>CAZYXR010000160.1:0-1834 GCA_964650845.1 uncultured Chitinophagaceae bacterium | reverse complement strand
AACCGAAAGAGACGATTTTATGAATACGATTCACAATGAGTTTCCTATTTACAACTGGGCAAAAAACAAAGGCTATGGCACTGCTGCACACCGTGCGGCAATAATTGAAAATGGGCAATGTGTTCACCACCGCAAAAGTTTTGTATTGAAAGAAATGCAGCCGAAACTGTTTTGATTTCGTTTAATTGGCAATCAATGCTTTGGCATTTGCAATAGCAGCATCGGTAAGTTTATCGCCACTTAGCATTTTGGCTATTTCTACAACTCGCTCTTCGCCACTTAGTTTGCGGATGCGGGTTCTAGTGATGCCTTTTGAATTATCCTTGTAAATAAAGAAATGTGTGTTGCCCGAAGTGGCAATTTGCGGTAAATGAGTGATGCAAATGAGTTGATGTTGTTTGCTTAAATCTTTCATAAGCAAACCTACCCTTTGCGCTACTTCGCCCGAAATCCCCGTGTCTATTTCATCAAATATCATAGTAGGTAACTCGCCTGCATCGGCAAGCAGCGATTTTATACACAGCATCAATCGCGAAAGTTCGCCACCCGAGGCTACATTTTTTAATGCTTGTGGCGCAATTCCCTTGTTGGCACTGAACAAAAACTCCACTTCACTAAAGCCAAAATCGTTTAATTGCTTTTGAGTAGTATGTTTTATAACAACAGCAAAACTGCCTTCCGGCATTCCAACTTTTTTCAATAGCTCGGCAACTGTTTTTGAAATTCCTGTGGATGTCTTATCCCTATTTTTGTGCAGAGTTTCTGCCAGTTTTAGCAACTGAACTTCTTCTTTTGAAACAGTAAGTTTTAATGCTTCAATTTCTCTTTCCATAGTAGCACCCTTGCCTGCTTTTTCCTCTAATTGTTCCATTACGGAAATTAATTCATCAGCATTTAGTGCTTGATGTTTTTTGCAAAGACGATGCAGCAACATCAGTCTTTCATTTACTTCCATCAGTCGCTCGGGCTGAACAGAAATATCATCATTCAGCTTTTCGGTATCACGCACTATGTCTTTAATTTCTATCAATAGTGTTTGAATACGCTCGTGCAGCGATGTGAGTGGGGAGCTGAATTGCTGAACAGATTTTAGCTCCGTGCTGATTTCAGAAAGTAGCGATGTAACAGAAATTTCGTTTTCATCCATCAAGCTATACGATTTTTGAAGCGCAGTTTTGATGGATTCAGCATTGCTGAGCGTACTTAATTCTTCCTCCAATTGATGCTGCTCATTGTGTTGTAAATTTGCTTCGCGTAATTCATTCAATTGAAAAAGCAGGTAATCATTTTCGGTGTTGGCATTCAATTGTTGCTTTTCCAAAGCTGCAAGTTCTGCAATATGTTTTTTATACTGGAAAAACAGTGGTTGATATTCAGTAAGCAGATTTTTATTTCCGGCAAAAATGTCCACCGTATTTAACTGAAATCCGGCTTCCGTCAGCGAAAGGGTTTCGTGTTGCGAATGCAGATTTACTAAAAGCGCACCAATGCTTTTTAATAACTGAAGTGAAACTGGCGTATCATTTATAAAAGCACGGCTTTTGCCTGCTGCATTTATTTCTCTGCGCAAAACTGTGTTAGATTCATAATCCAAATCATTACTTTCTAATGCAGTTTTTAATGAATTGGTATGTACGTTGAATGTAGCTTCCACAAGGCATTTTGCGCTTGTGTCAAATAGCACTTTCGAGTCGGCCCTTTCGCCCAACACCAATCCAAGCGCACCAAGAATAATTGACTTTCCGGCTCCGGTTTCGCCAGTCATAATATTTAAACCCGACTCAAAATTGATTTCAAGTTCATCTATGATGGCATAATTGCGTATGGATATACT
>CAZYXR010000159.1:0-1907 GCA_964650845.1 uncultured Chitinophagaceae bacterium | reverse complement strand
CTTAGATCAAAAATCCCTGTCAGAATTTTCTGACAGGGATTCTCTTTTTTCCACTGCAAGATTCCTCTCAAAGAAACGCTGCATCCAGATAAATCCCCCACAAACAAAAAAAGGCGCGAACCTCGTCCGCGCCTTCTGTATTCATTCGCGTATTAGTGGTTAATCATCTTGGCTGTTATCGTAAGCCTAGCGAACCACCTTTGTGTGCTTCGTGTCATTGTGGGCAACCTGACTGTTTCCTATGTCTCTATGTGGTTAAATGGCAACCCTCACCTCTCATCTCTCACCTCTTTTTATGGCTGTTCCTCGCACTTCGGGCAACTATTGTTTTGATACTATTGCGTTTCGATTACTTTCGCATCGCATTTTAAAAAACATCAATTTTTATACAATGAAGATACTTGTTCCTATTACAAAAGTGCCGGATACAACTTCCAAAATCGCTTTTGTCGACAACAATACAAAGTTCAATGCCGATGGCGTTACTTTTATTATGAACCCAACCGATGAATGGTATGCACTTACACGCGCCATCGAGTTGAAAGAAAAAAATGGTGGAGAGGTTGTAGTTATCAATGTTGGTGCTGCCGACAATGAGCAAATAATTCGCAAGGCTTTGGCAATTGGTGCCGACCGCGCTGTGCGTGTAGATGTAGATCCGGGAGATGCCTTTGTGGTAGCAACCGAAATTGCTAACCACGCTAAAACCGAAGGCTACGATTTAATCATCACAGGCAAAGAAACTATTGATTTCAACAGCTTTCAAGTTACAGGTTTAGTAGCCGAGTTGTTGGATTTACCGGCTGTGGCTTTGGTAAACAAATTGGAGGTTGAAGGCGGTGTAGCAACCTTGAATCGCGAAATTGAAGGTGGCACCGAGGTTGTAGAAGTTAAACTTCCATTGGTGGTTGGCGCTACAAAAGATCTGGCTCAGGCGCGTATTCCAAACATGAAGGGAATCATGTCTGCAAGAACAAAACCTCTACAAGTAGTTGCAGCTTCTGGCGCAGCAGCAAGAACAACTATCAGCGCATTCGCATTGCCCGAAAAAGCCAAACAAGTAAAATTGGTAAGCCCCGACAACGTGGCCGAGTTGGTGCGTTTATTACACGAAGAGGCAAAAGTTATCTAAATCAAGGTGAGAGTTGAGGGTTAAGAGTTGGGAAGATAAGAGTCTTCATACTTGATACTGAAACTCAATACCGAATATTCAATAATCAATAAAAAATAATCAATAAAAAATGAGTGTATTAACATTTGTAGAAGTTGCAGAAGGTAAAGTGAAAAAAGCTTCGTTAGAAGCCGCAGCTTATGCTTCAAAAACTGCCGAAAACGCTGGTGCAGAATCAGTAGCAGTAGTGTTGGGCGAAGCCGCAGCCGATGAGTTGGCTGCTTTGGGCAAAGTAGGTGTAAAAAAAGTATTACATGCTAACGATAGCCGTTTCAACAATTTCGACTCTAAGTTGTTTGCCAAAGCCGTAGCTGAGGCTGCCGAAAAAGTCGGTGCAACATTGGTTGTGCTTTCTTTCAATCCAAATGGAAAATTATTGGCACCTCGTGTTGCAGTGCGTTTGGGTGCTGGGTATGTGCCGGGTGCGGCAGAATTACCGGTACTATCGGGCGATTCTTTGAGCGTAAAGAAAAGTGTATTCTCAGGTAAAGCATCTGCTACTTATCAAATTGCCACTGCTAAAAAAGTAGTAGCATTAACACCAAACTCTTTCCCAATTGTAAAAGGCGAAGGCTCGGCTGCTGTGGAAGCATTTGCACCAAGTGTAAGCGATGCAGATTTTACAGTAAAAGTAAAAGGTGTTGAAAAAGTTACAGGCACAATTCCATTAACCGAAGCTGAATTGGTAGTAAGCGGTGGTCGTGGCTTAAAAGGCCCCGAAAACTGGTGGATGATA
>CAZYXR010000158.1:0-1935 GCA_964650845.1 uncultured Chitinophagaceae bacterium | reverse complement strand
TTGGCAAAAGCGGTATAGAAAAAGTGTATGAAAGCGAGTTGGGTGGCAGGCGAGACAAGCGATTGGTGTTTGTGGATGTACACAACCGCGAGCAGGGCAGCTTTGCCGATGGCGAGTTTGATACATTAGCCTTGTCGGGCAACAATGTGATGACCACCCTTGATATTAAACTGCAAGAATATGGCGAGGCATTAATGCAGAATAAAAAAGGAAGTATTGTGGCCATTGAGCCCGAAACGGGAGAGGTGTTGGTGCTGGTAAGTAGCCCGGGCTACGACCCAAATCTACTTTGCGGTGCTGTGCGTGGGGCAAACTACAATAAGTTGGTTAATGATACCTTGCTACCACTGTACAGTCGCCCTACATTAGCTACTTATCCACCCGGCTCTGCATTTAAAACATTGGTTGGTTTAATAGCATTGCAAGAAGGTGTGCAAAGCGAAAATTACGGAGTAACCTGTAACGGGATGTATTATTTTGCGGGTCTATCGTTAAAGTGTTCGCATCGGCATCCTTCGGCACAAAATATTGTGGTGGCGTTGCAGCAGTCATGCAATCCGTATTTTTGGCAAACCTTTCGCAATACTATCGAAAATCAAGAGTACAAGCGCATTCAAGATGTATATGGCAAGTGGGTGGACTATTGCAACAGCTTTGGATTGGGTGTTAAAACCGGTATTGATTTGCCGAGCGAAGGCAAGGGTAATATTCCTAGTTCTGCCTATTTCAATAAATTGTATGGCGAAAAGGGATGGCGTTCTTCTACCATTATTTCATTGGGAATTGGGCAGGGAGAAATTTTGGTAACGCCATTGCAGTTGGCAAATCTTTATGCAGCAGTTGCTAATAGAGGTTTTTGGTACACACCACACGTGGTAAAATCAATAACCGACCCTACCACTCAAAAGAATGTGTTGAGTCCATTTGAAAAGCATATCGCAAAGGTGGATGTGGCAAGGTTTCCGGGTGTGAATGATGGTTTATTTTCGGTAGTAGAAGCCGGTACTGCTCGTAGTGCCCGGGTAGAGGGAATTACCATGTGTGGAAAAACCGGAACAGCACAAAATCCGCATGGCGATGACCACAGTATGTTTGCCGGATATGCTCCCAAAGACAATCCCAAAATTGCGATTGCAGTAATTGTAGAAAACGGTGGGTTTGGTTCTACTTATGCTGCGCCAATTGCAAGTTTGATTGTAGAAAAATATTTGAATGATACTATTCAAACAAAAAGATTGCCGTTAGAAAAAAGAATGTTAGAAGCAAATTTGCTTGGCAAGTATGGAATTAAGAAAGCAACCGATTCTTTAACCGTAATAAAAGATTAAAAAAAACATTCAGAAGTGCGCAAAGACGAATCAATTGTTGGAAGTTTTGACTGGATAACGGTAATACTTTACATCGTGCTTGTAACTATTGGCTGGTTGACAATTTACAGCGCAGTGTATAGCGAAGAAAGCAGCAATATTTTCGATACCAATTTCAACAGTGGTAAGCAGTTTACATGGATGGTTGCCTGCTCGATAGTTGCAATTTTACTGTTGATTATTGATGGGAAATTCTTTACAACATTTGCTTATGTAATATACGCGGTTGTTATAGTTGCCGTAATTGGGGTGATGTTTTTTGGTGTTGTTGTAAAAGGTCAGCAAAACTGGATTCGTATTGGTGGTTTTCAAATTCAACCTTCCGAGTTTGCTAAAATTGGCACAAGCTTGGCGCTTGCAAAATACCTTTCGGGCTTAAATATTGATTTAAGAAAATGGAAACATAAATGGGTTGCATTTGCTTTGATTGCGGTGCCGATGTTGATGGTGGTAATACAGGGCGATGCAGGTTCGGCAATAGTGTTTGTTGCTTTTGCATTAGCACTGTTTCGGGAGGGCTTAGAGTCGTATTTTTTGATTATCGGGGGAACCGTGATTGTGCTTTCGC
>CAZYXR010000157.1:0-1993 GCA_964650845.1 uncultured Chitinophagaceae bacterium | reverse complement strand
TACTTCATCTTTTGCCGATATATTGTTGGCAAAAGGCTATGTGGTTTACAATACCGGATTAAGTGGCGCAGACCCTGCGCAGTATCAGGCAATTGCCGAAAAGTATATCCCGATGCTGAAGCCCGATTATGTGTTGGTGAATTTGTTTTTGGAGAATGATGTGGTGTATTACAAGCGCGAGTTAAAACCCAATCAACCATATTTATGGGTTACAAATGCCGGGCATCTTTTTGCTTGCCCCGAGGGTGTGTATTTTAATTCGCCTGCCGAAGCGTATAATAATATGTTGCGCAACTATTTTATTCCTGCAACCAATTGGCAGAACAAACTGCTTGCTTCAACAACCATTACCACTTTTGTGTGGCGAGCCTTGCAGAAATACTTTCATATTGTAAATAACTTAACAGCAGAGTTCCAAGAATATGATAAGCAGGTAGCAGCAATTAAAACAACTGTGCCCTACACCAATAATCATGTCCAGTCCATTCTTGAGGTTTCAAAACTTAATAATGCGAAGTGTTTGGTTTTTACCATCCCAAAGCGAACTGCCACAGAGTTAAAGAAAGCAAAAGACTTTCCTGAGTTATTGAAAGGAATTCCCTTCCACGAATGCGAATTTGAGATAGGCGACTACGCAGACACGGGCGGACACCTGAATGATTCCGGACACAAGAAATTTGCAGCCTTTGTAGATAGCTTAGTTGCAAAATAAAAACCACATATATTCGCGACCTTAATACAAAACAAAATGGGCAAAGAAGTAGTAATAGTATCGGTAGCGCGCACACCAATTGGGAGCATGAGCGGTGTGTTGGCAAGTGTTTCGGCAACAGAATTGGGCGCGCAATCTATTCGCAAAGCGGTTGAGCGCGCAGGCATCACAGGCAATGATGTAGAAGAAGTAATTATGGGCAATGTGATACAGGCAAATACAGGGCAGGCTCCTGCACGTCAGGCGGCTTTGGCTGCGGGCGTGCATGTTGGTGCCACCTGCACAACTGTGAATAAAGTTTGTGCCTCGGGCATGAAGGCAGTAATTTTTGGTGCGCAATCAATTTTATTAGGCGATAAAGATGTAGTAGTAGCAGGTGGTATGGAAAGCATGACCAACGCACCATATATGTTGAACAATGCGCGCGGTGGCTATCGCTATGGCAATGGCGAATTGCTGGATGCAATTGTGCGCGATGCTTTGCAAGATCCATACAGCAAAGAAATGATGGGAAATAGTGGCGACCGTTGTGCAAAAAAGTTCAACATCAGCCGCGAAGAGCAAGATGCATTTGCCTTGGAATCTTACCGCAGAACCACTGAGGCTAACAAAAATGGCTGGTTTGCCGATGAATTGTTTGATGTGGAAATAAAAGGCAGAGGCGACAGCACTTTTGTAAAAGAAGACGAAGAGTATAAAAAACTGCGTGCCGATAAAGTGCCAACTTTGAAACCGGCTTTCGGAAAAGATGGAACTGTAACTGCGGTAAACGCTTCTAAAATAAATGACGGAGGTGCTGCATTGGTGTTGATGAGCCGTGAAAAAGCGGATGCGCTTGGCTTAAAACCTTTGGCAAGAATATTGGGTTATGGCGATGCCGAACAAACACCGGATGATTTTACAACAACGCCTGCATTGGCTATTCCTATAGCTTTGAAAAAAGCAGGATTGGAATTGAAGGACATTGACTTTGTTGAAATCAACGAGGCATTCAGCAATGTTACCATTGCCAATACAAAATTGCTTGGTTTAGACCCTGCAAAGGTGAATGCTTTTGGCGGTGCGGTTGCTATGGGGCATCCGGTGGGTGTAAGCGGAGCAAGAATCATAATTACTTTACTATCTGTATTGAAACACAAAGGCGGCAAATACGGTGCAGCGGGCATTTGCAATGGTGGCGGTGGCGCATCAGCAATTGTGATAGAGCGATTGTAATGCAAGGCATTGGCGGATTCAAGTTTCTAATGCAACGCTTTAGCGAATATAAAAAAATGGAAACTC
>CAZYXR010000156.1:0-2012 GCA_964650845.1 uncultured Chitinophagaceae bacterium | reverse complement strand
GTGTACTTTTTTCCCTTCTAAAAAGCGGTTCGTTCCAATTTTTTCTACAAACGATTTTATTTCATGAAAATCGTTTGACAAAGCAAGCTTTTGGGCGTAGTCAGTAGCTTTTACGAATTCCCTTAATGGTTCGAACGTCCAATTCGGGTTTTGCCCAAAATCAGTCCGTTTTTGTGTAAGCTCTGTTTTTAATGTAACAAGTTCGTTTCGTTTATGGAGATAAATTTCTTTATCAATTCCACCGTCTAGAAATGTATCAACCAACTTGTCCAATTTCTTGTCAGTTTCTAAAATTTTCGTTTCAAGATTTTGGGCAAAATCCCTTCTTTCGTTTTCATCATCCCGTTGCCAAATTTCAATTTGTGCAAGCATAAGTTCTGCCCAACCCTCTGGTATAGCAACTTTTTCAACTTGTGCTTGAAGCTGCCCAAGTAAAAGATCTTCCCTTAGGTAAGGTTGGCTGCATTTATGTTTTCTTTTTGTACAACGGTAGTAAACATATCTACCACCATTACCTTTTGCATATTGAGCAGTAATAGCGCAGCCACATTCTCCACACTTAAACAATCCCGTTAATGGAAAATCATGTTTGTATTTTATTTTTCTCGGTCTTGATTTTTGGTGTATCATTTTTTGCACAGCTTCAAAAGTTGCTCGGCTAATAAGAGGCTCATAGGTTCCTTCATAGCTTTCACCATTCCAATGAATAATTCCTGTATAGGTCGGGTTGGTCAGAATTCTGTGCACAGCAGAAATTCCCAATGGATTTCCTTTTCGATTAACTACGCCCCAAAAACTAAGTCGGGCACTAAGTGTACGTAAACTATGTTTTCCCTGGGCAAATTCTTCGTAAGCTTTCTTGATAATTTTACCTTTTACTTCATGAGGCTCAATGTTTCTTGTTTTATGATTGTAAACATATCCCAATGGAGTAGTTCCGTAATATTTGCCCGTCCTTAGTTTTTGACGAATGCCACGTTTTACGTTTTCAGCGAGATTATCCGAATAATATTTAGATTGTCCAAATGCAACTTGCAGCATAAATAATCCTTGTGGAGTAGGTTCAAACCAAAAAGTAGGAAATTTCAGCGCAACAATTTTTCCAATATCTATTAAGTAAATGATTTGTCCGCCATCAACACTGTTACGTGCTAAACGGTCAGGATGCCATCCGATAATACCAACAGGTTCTCTGCTTGCGTGAATTTCTTCAATCATTTCATTGAATATTTCCCGGCCAACACGTTTAGCACTTTTACTCTCTGTAAATGTCTTGTGTATTTTTATTCCTTCACGTTGGGCGAACAAATCAAGCTCCGTAAGTTGCGCTTCAATAGACATCACTTGTTTATCATCTTCTTCAGTAGATTTTCTTACATAGCGAAAGAATTTTGTTGGCTTCATACTTTTTGATTTTGGTTTGAAGTAAAATTAAACAATCATCATCTTATATTTTAGCATTGTTGATAATGCTGCAAAACTTATTGACAGAAAACGTGGCATTCGTAAAAGCTTGCTTAATACTTGTTAAAAGTACTTCTCTGGAAATAACGTAAACAAGAAAATAACCCGCTTTATTTTTTGTCATGGTTTTTGTTCTTACTCACATTTGTTTTTGCCCTTGTTGAAATGAAAAGTTAAGAGCAAAAGCAAATTTCCTTAAGAATCAAAAACACACGCCAAAAAATAAATTCCCTACACCTGTATGCAAAGAGCAAGTAAAAAGGCGCTTGCTATGCAAACGAACCTTTTTACTTGCCCTTTGCATAACCAATCATTAAAAAGCATAGCAGCAAAACATTTTCAGTGGAATGGAAGTATTTTGTTTTGCTGCTATACTTTCTTTAAGAAAGTGTACGGCGAGGTACACTTTTAACAAGAAGAAAAAATTGGATAAAATCAAAAAACATATTGTTGTTGCACGCCCTTCGGGCACTAACAGCAACAATACATTTTTTGCTTTTACTGGCGTTGCACGCCAGCGAACCGCTTTTCCCATCCCGCAAGTACAA
>CAZYXR010000155.1:0-2012 GCA_964650845.1 uncultured Chitinophagaceae bacterium | reverse complement strand
TTTCCATTTTTTTATATTCGCTAAAGCGTTGCATTAGAAACTTGAATCCGCCTTACGCACACTCAACAGACAACTAAAAACTGACAGACAGACATTGAAAAACATCTGGACAATATTTCTCTTACTGGCTTGTGGGGTTTGTTTCGGACAAAACACCAACAACTATTGGTTTTTCGGAAACCATGCCGGGCTTTTCTTTGACAGTTTAGGAGTTCATGCTACAACTGGAAACCTTAAAGTATTAGAAGGCACCGCGTCAATATCCGATGGTTGTGGATTGCTTTTTTACACAGATGGAGATACCGTTTGGAACAAGAGTTCTCAAATGATGGCTAACGGATTTGATATTGGGGGCAAGTGTCGTTTGCAAGGTTCAAGCACTCAAGCAGCTTTAATCATTCGTCAGCCCGCAAGTGATTCTATCTTCTACATTTTTACTACTGACTGTGGTGAAGATAGTTTTGTTGATGGATTAAGGTATTCGATTGTGAATATGAATTTAGATAATGGCTTGGGTGAAGTTATCCTAAAAAAACAACCTTTATTTACACCTGCCGAAGAGAAACTTACAGCAGCCAAACATTTAAACGGCTGTGACATTTGGATTATTTCTCACGAGTTCACTTCCAATAATTTTTACTCCTATTTGCTAACAAGCACGGGATTAAATCTCACTCCCGTGGTTTCTTCCGCGGGTCAAATTCATACTTGCAATCCACCGACAACTTACGGCAGGGGTTATCTCAAAGCATCTCCTAATGGAGAAAAATTAATTAATGTAAACCCAGATGGGGTTTATGCATGGTGCGACACAACACTGCCTGAACTTTTCAGTTTTGACAAAGCGACTGGCGTAGTTACCTCTAATTTTGTTTTTCCCAAAGACACTTCATATTGGTGGTCTTCTTACAATGGATGGTCTATCCCGTTTTATGGCGCTTCATTTTCGCCCGACAACACAAAATTATACTTGAGCAGTGGCTTCTATGGTCCTAATTTCTACCAATTTGATTTAAGTGCGGGTTCTACATCAAGTATCCTTGCATCTAAAACATTTCTTGCTACTCCGTTTCCATATCCACAACCGTATCACCATCAACCATCTTCGCTCGTCAATGCGCCTGACGGAAAAATGTATGTTGCACATCACGTTGCACAGCCCTACAGAAACTACTTAGGCGTTGTTAATAATCCCAATTCTCCAGGACTTGCTTGTAATTATGTTGATTCTGCTCTTAATCTTGTAAACGGCACTAGTAACTACCAAGGTGGCTTTCCCAATTTTTTTGAACACTATATCAATCCAAAAATGCTTAAAGCAAATTTTTCTTTCTCTCAAACCTCAGCCAACACAATTCACTTTGTAAATCATTCTACTTCTGCTAACAGTTTCATTTGGTATTTCGGTGACGGAACAACAAGCACTTCACAAAACCCATTTCATTTTTACGCAGACACAGGTTATTACTCTGTAAGTTTATTTGCCAAAGACAGTTCATGCGATGTTGACAGAGTTTGCCAAACGATTCATGTTTCATCAATAACAGACATCAAAGAAAATTCTGACGATTCTTATTTCTCAATTTCACAAAACCCATTTCACGATAAACTTACTTTCTCTCTTGCTGACAATAAGCCAGCAAGTGTTTCTCTTTACAACTTTCTCGGACAACAAGTATTACAACAGTCATTTACAAACTCCACAATAATAAACACCGGGCAATTTGCAGAGGGCATTTACTTTTATGAGTTGCGCAACGGCAAGGGAATAGTAAAGACAGGAAAGGTGGTTAAACAATGAGAGATAGAAAACCAGCCGCTAACATCGCATTGCCGAAAGCGCGGGGGTAGTAGTTAGTGGTAGCTTTGTTCTTTCTTTTTAGTTTAGTGTTTGCGGACAAGTGGGCGCATTTTTAACCGCGCCTTCGGCAATCCGTGAAACGTTAGGCGCAATTGCAGGGCCGATTCAAACATTTAACGCAACGTTAGGCACAAAAAAACCTAACTTGTAA
>CAZYXR010000154.1:0-2048 GCA_964650845.1 uncultured Chitinophagaceae bacterium | reverse complement strand
GATGTTACGCTGTGTATTTATGACGATGCTCAAGAAGATGGCGATAGCGTTTCTATCATATTTAACGACCAAATTTTGGTAGATAGAAAATTGATTCGGGTGTTGAGCAAAAAGAGTTTGAAAAATGCTTTTCGCATTCCCATTCACCTAAATACCGAAGGCACAAATTTTCTAATTTCAAAAGCATGGAACATGGGTAGCATTCCACCCAATACTTTAAAAATAGACATTTACGATGGTCATATCACCGATGAAAAAAAACTGCGCGAACTTAAACCCATCGTAAGCAAAAAGCTGAGTTCGCGCCCAGGGCTTGCGGGGGCTATTTTGCTAAAATGCAATGCCGATAAATAACCGAAAACACTTTGGCCAATGTAGTGATTACAACTACTTATTATTTGCAAAATTAAATTCTAACACATTGTATCTTAAAACATTAAGTAATAATGTTTTTTTGCATCAAAAAACTGTTATACTTGCTTTTCATCAAACGTGACGATAAATGTTGCAGACGAAAGATAGGTTATTCAAATCGGTGGATGATTACTTCAATTACATTTCAGAAACACTGGGCTATCCAGCCAATTTAAAAGATCATTTTAGAAGCGATGTAGTTTTTAGCGATGGATTAAAACTGCATGTAGATATTTACGAATACGCCAAAGAAGCACCAACGGTTGTTTTGATTCCCGGCACTGCTTTGTATTCATTATGCTATGCCGATTTCATGTATCAATTGGGCGAGCAAGGCTTTAATGTAATTGGCTTCGACCCACGCGGGCACGGGCAAAGCGAAGGTACACGGGGCGACTACACCATTACCGAAATTATGCGCGATGCCGAAAATGTAATAACTTGGGCAATACAGCAATACAGCAACAATGTATCGTTGATGGGCAGCAGCCAAGGCGGCATTATCAGTTTTTACATGGCTGCTAAAGACGAACGATTAAAAGGTGTTACCTGCCAAAATTTCGCCAACCTCACAGCACCCGAAACCATAAAACTGGCAAAGCATCCGCGTTTGTTTAAATACTTGAAAATGCTATTGGTAAAAGCAGGAAATGTGATGCCACATGCACAACTGCCGGTAACCGGCTATATTGATTTGGAAAAAATTCCGGTGCGCTATTTCGGCAATGCAAAAAATTTTTTGGAGAGCGACCCACTTACTTTAAAAACAATTTCGCTGCGCGCACTACAATCTTTAGCAGCCACTTCCATAGCTAAACCTATGGAAGAAATAAAAGTTCCGGTGATGGTTTTTCAAGGCGATGCCGACACTATCTTCCCTTTAAAATACACGCAAAGCATTTTCGATAAACTTACCTGCAAAAAGAAAATGACAGTTTTTCCAAACATGACTCATGCGCTGATGCACGAAAATGTTGCAGAAATTTTGCCCGAAATAGTTAGCTGGCTGAAAGAAATTCACGATGTGAAACCTAAGCAAGCAGCAGTTGCCGAAACCACGCAATTGCAAGCAACAAGCGATGTTTCGCCTATCAATTAGCATGTAAATTTTGCTGGTGCTATTATGTGCAGAAACACTTTGCCGCATTTCACAATAAATCTTGCATAGTTTTACCAAAACTTTCTGATGAAAATTCTTCAATTTTTTGAACGCGCTTGGGTAATGGCAGCCATTGCCGCATTCGCAGTAGGCATCTACAACTTCATATCATTTGCGGCATTTAACCAAAAAGTTTACTTCCCTATTTTTTGCGGTTTTTTCTGCCTGCTATTATGGTGGAATATTAAAGGTCAAAGAAAATTTTACGAAAAAATGAAGCAGGAAAAAGAGAAGCAATAACTCATCTTTTCAATTTCATATCTTCCACGGTTTAGTTTATGCACTCGTACAACACAATAAATCTCTCATCACTACCCTCGCGCGAAAACACATTTCGGTTTACCGATGCTGTTCATGGCTTTTTATTTCCCATAGAGCCAAGCGCAACACCTTCGGCAAGCGAATTGCAAAAAAAACTCTTAGAGCTGCTTGCTCCGGTAGATGCGCAGCTTGCAAATTCTTCTATTGACATTAG
>CAZYXR010000153.1:0-2300 GCA_964650845.1 uncultured Chitinophagaceae bacterium | reverse complement strand
AAATGTTATAGACACAAAACGAATGGTAAAAAAATAAATCAAGCGTTTTTTTCAGCACATCCTTACATCAAAAATCCCTGTTCTTTTGTTTCAATGTCTCCCTTCCTCACAAAATCCTTCATAGCAAGAAGCGTCTCGCCTAAGCAGACATTGCGTGGCTTGAACGATATAAAACAACAACAGCACATAATTTAAACGGCATAAAAGTGATGTATGTTTTTTTGCCAAGTTGCCATCAAGTTAAGTTTTACCTATAATGCTTGCAATAGCCCGAGCCTTTATTTCTTTTGCGATTCGAAATGAAACAACGCATTCTTTTTTTAGTGCCGTATCCGGTAGGCGCAGCGCCATCACAACGCTTTCGTTTCGAGCAGTATTTTGATCTGCTGAAGCAGCAAGGTTTTGAAATAGAAGTGCAAAGTTTTTTAGATGATGCTACATGGCAAATTCTTTACAAGCCCGGCAATGCTTTAGGTAAAGTAATGGGTATAGTAAAAGGCTTTTTGCGCAGGTGTATTGTTTTGTTTAGGCTGGGTGGTTTCCATAAGGTGTTTATACATCGCGAAGTTGCTCCTGTGGGGCCGCCCGTTTTTGAGTGGTTGATTGCAAAAGTTTGGGGCAAAAAATATATCTACGACTTTGATGATGCAGTGTGGCTGCCAAATACTTCAACCGAAAATGCCATGGCTGCAAAGCTAAAGTGGCATAGCAAAACGGCTTTTATTTGCCGTTGGGCATTTCGGTGTTCGTGTGGCAACGATTTTTTGGCTGCTTATGCGCGGCAGTTCAATAGTAATGTGGTAGTGAATCCCACTACTATTGATTTGGAACATTATCACAATCAATTGAAAAACCAAAGCGATAGCCCGCTTGCTATTGGTTGGACGGGCACACACAGCACCATGAAGTACTTGGATGCTATGGTGCCGGTGTTGCAAGAGCTGGAGCGCGAAATAGATTTTTCGTTTGTGGTAATTTCCAATAAGCCGCCAGAGTTTGAATTGAAGAATTTGCAATTTGTGCAATGGAGCAAAGAAACAGAGGTGGAAGATTTATTGCGCTTTCATGTAGGCATAATGCCGCTTACCGATGATGATTGGAGCAGGGGCAAGTGTGGTTTTAAGGCATTGCAATATATGAGCCTGGGCATCCCTGCAATTGTAAGCCCGGTGGGAGTAAACGTAAAGATTGTAGATGACGGTGTGAACGGTTTTATCTGCACCCATCAGGCTGAATGGAAAAAGGCAATCTTCGATTTATTGGCAAATGCCGAATTGAGGCAAGCCTTTAGCAAAGAAGCTGTGGCTAAAATAAAACGTAGTTTTTCTGTAGCTTCCAATACAGCCAATTTTGTTGCTTTGTTTGATGATAAATCACTTTCGTAATTTGTGCTGCAATAGCAATGTAGCTTAGCGCTTTAATGCGCGGCTTAGAAATGATTCTTTTTTCATGGCATTGTCTATCAATATCAATGCAATGGCATAAAATGGCAACACCGGAATTTTGTAACGCACCAATGCCCCAAAATTGAAACTTGTGATGCCAACGGCAAATGCCAAAATAATTGAAAACATGAGACAGAAAAGTATGTTGGAATCGAGCGCGATGGCTGCTGGCAAGCGCACAATTTTTGTGCGCCAAAGAATGAGTAAAGTATAATAAAGCAGATAAGCACTTTCTAAGGCGGCAAGTAGGTTGAAGATGCTGCGCGCTTCCCATAAGTAGGGCCTGAAAAGCGTAACATTTACACCCTGCGGAAATGTTTTGAGCAAGCCTAAAATAGAAAAATCGCCTGCCCCGTAAATGGTGTAAGACATACCGCCCGTTTCCTGATGCCACGATTGATAACCTTCTGCTGTTTGCTCCAATTTATCGAGTGAATATTTACCCAGCGAGTCGCCCACCAATTGCATTAAGCCAAGCACCAACACCGCAGCAATTACCATAAACACTGGCCCCGACATAAACCGCACAATCGGGCTGTTTATTTTATCTTTATACATATTGATAGCCCAATAGCCTGCCGCAGGAATAAATGCAAGAATGATGTACCCTTTCAGCTTGGCAGTTAGCATAGCCATTATTAAACCCCACACTATGTTGCGCAACATATCTTGCCGCTTTACCAAGCCAAAATATAATGAATAGGTGAGCCAGCAAAGACCCATTAAAGTAAGGGTGTCTTTCATTAATCCCGACCCCCAAAACACTACCGATGGAATAAACAAAGTAGCCAATGCAAGTTGCGTGCGTAGGTGAGGATACATATCGTAAAATACTATAAACAATCGCCATGTGCC
>CAZYXR010000152.1:0-2468 GCA_964650845.1 uncultured Chitinophagaceae bacterium | reverse complement strand
CCATGGTATCTAAAATCAGGAATGAATTTTTAATGATTGTGTTGCTTAAGATCAGACGCGACCAGGGTAAGTTGCATGAAATAAAAAATCTGCTCTTGCAAACCTCGGCCTTCCTGCACCAGTTAAAAGAATACCGAAGCATAAAAATAATATTTGATGTAGATCCGGTTTAACCGGGATTTACTTTACACACTAATTCTGTTATTAAATCCTTTATCGTTCAACGTTCATGCGCGCTTCTTTTCAACTAACCAAATACACACCCGCACACAAAACACAATTGCTGGAAGTATGGGAAAAATCGGTTTTAGCCACACATCATTTTCTGAACGCAACCGATTTTATTTCTATTAAAGAAATTGTACAATCAATTGACTTCAGCGCTTTTGATGTGTACTGTATGATGCACGAAAAATCTGTTTGTGGTTTTATTGGCGTGGCTGACCGGAAAATAGAAATGTTATTTCTATCTCCCGATTATATTGGCCAGGGATTAGGAAAACAACTCCTTGCGTTTGCTATTGAAAACCTACAAGCTTTTAAAGTAGATGTGAACGAACAAAATCAAAAAGCAGCAGAATTTTATAAAAAATCGGGGTTTGTTACCTACGAGCGCACCAACAAAGATGATCAGGGATATGCGTATCCCTTATTACGGATGAGGCTCGAAACCTTTGAATCGCAACCGATTTAACTCAACTCAATATTAGGATAAGCACAAGTGTTGCGTACTCCTTAAATTAATTTACCTGATTACAGGCAACTAAATTCAAACACTTATCGTAAGTTTGCATAAGAATTCAATCATTTCGGGCAAAAAACGCATTCTAACCCTGCATCGCAGCTTAGTACCAAATTCAACAAATGAAATTTTTGAACCCTAACACGCCCATCAGGTTATTTACCGTTTTGGCCTTGGTATGGGGTGCGTTGTGTTTTACTTCGCCAATTGCTAAAGCCCTTGATTCGTGTACCGCTGACAAACAAACTTTCAATCTCACTTTTTCCGATCATAACAGTCAGGATATTAAACCTTATGTTCCGGTTCATAGAAAAAATGCCGCGTCTCAACCCGAAACAGAATTAAAAGCCGAAGAAGAAGACTCAACCGAAAAAGATAACGGTGAATTAGCCTTTGGTTTACTCTTCGATTTTAATAGTACATGGAGTAACACACCGGTTTGTTCCGGGCGGACACTCGTTCGTTTGGTTAACTCCACCCAACTGTACATTCTCTATCATTCCTGGAAACTTTTTCTGCATTAAGCATTCTGCTCTGCCCTTCTGATCTTTGAGGGTACTTTTTATAAGCATCTTGTTTGGATGCTTACTCATATCTCAATTTTTTTTTACTACAGATTAATTCTGTTAAAGAATGAAAAACTTAATCATACTCACTGCCTTGGCCGGCTTGATATTAACCGCATGCGGGCATAAAGAACAACACGAACAAGAGGCCACTACTTTTCTTGTAACAAATGCCGTACAAACCGATACTATTCTCTATCAAACCTATGTGTGCCAGATTCGCTCTATTCAGCATATAGAGCTAAGGGCTTTAGAGAAAGGATACCTGCAACACATTTATGTAGATGAAGGTAAATCGGTAAAGAAAGGTCAGTTGCTATTTCAGATATTACCTGTGGTGTACCAGGCCGAAGCACAAAAAGCACATGCCGAGGTAAGCTTTGCCGAAATAGAATACTTAAACACAAAAGCGCTTGCTGATAGTAACATCGTTTCCAAAAATGAATTGGCATTAGCCAAAGCCAAACTTGAAAAAGCACAAGCCGATTATCAGTTGGCTAAAGCAAACTTAGGATTCACAGAAATCAGAGCTCCGTTCGATGGCATTGTGGGCCGTTTTAATGATGTGCGTACGGGTAGTTTACTGGATGAAGGTGAACTGCTTACCACGCTATCGGACAATGCAAAAATGTGGGTTTACTTTAATGTGCCCGAAGCAGAGTATATTAATTATACTACCGAAAAAAATTCTCAGGCCCGGTCGCATGTAAGGTTGCAAATGGCTAACCACGAAATGTTTGATCAGGATGGAATTATAGAAACCATTGAATCGGATTTCAATAACGAGACCGGAAACATTGCCTTCCGGGCCACCTTCAACAACCCCAATCGTTTGCTGCGCCATGGCCAAACGGGAAATATCTATATGTACACCCCTGTAAAAGGAGCTACGCTTATACCCCAGTCGGCTACTTACGAAGTGCTTGATAAGAAATTTGTGTTCGTAGTGAATAAAGACAATATCGTACAGGCGCAGGAAATTCATATTGAAAATGAAATGCCACACATCTACAATGTGTCATCAGGTATTAGCCCATCCGACCATATTCTGGTAGAAGGCATTAGAAAAGTTAAGAACGGAGATAAAATAAATTTTAAACAAAAAACTTTCTATGCCATCCTTCACGAAATGCAGAATTTAAAAGCCGAGTAAGAACCGC
>CAZYXR010000151.1:0-2750 GCA_964650845.1 uncultured Chitinophagaceae bacterium | reverse complement strand
ATGCCGAGCCCCTTGTGTTTGTTATTCAACGCGATAAAATTCCTATTTACAGCGTAGAGGCAAGCTACATGGCGGCACCATCAATAGGCTATGTAAAAATTGCGCGTTTTGCGGCAAGCACCATGCAAGAATTCAACAAAGCTGTTACTAAACTTCGCGAACAAGGCATGCAGCATATCATTGTTGATATTCAAGATAATACCGGAGGATATTTGCACACAGAAATAGACCTCTGCAATCAGTTTTTAGAAAAAGACCAAATGATTGTTTACACCGAAGGTAAACACAGCCCTCGCAGCGAAAGCAGAGCCATTGGCAACGGCTCTCTTAAAAGAGGAAAAGTAGTAGTAATGATAAACGAAGGCTCGGCATCAGCAAGCGAAATACTTTCGGGCTGCATACAAGATAACGACCGCGGGCTGGTGGTAGGCAGAAGAACCTGGGGCAAAGGCTTGGTACAAAAACCATTTTCGCTACCCGATGGCTCGCAAATAAAATTGACTACTGCGCACTATTACGTTCCAAGTGGACGATGCATTCAACGCCCCTACGAAAAAGGCAAGAAAGATTATAATGACGAGTACAGCCGCAGATTACAATCTGGTGAGTTGTTTGGCGTAGATACTTTTAAGCAGCCCGATTCTTTAAAAAAGAAAACCATGTTTGCCAACCGCGATGTGTATGGTGGCGGTGGCGTTTCTCCCGATTTTTTTGTACCATTAGATACAAGCATGGGTTCAAAATATTACAACACCCTTGTGCGCAGAGGTTTTTTAAACCAATACATTGTTGAATATTTAGACAAGCAAAGAGAAGGAATAAAAAAATCATTCGCCACTGCCGATGAGTTTGTTGCAAACTATGTTGTGCCCGACTCT
Organism: uncultured Chitinophagaceae bacterium; assembly: GCA_964650845.1. GTDB lineage: Bacteria > Bacteroidota > Bacteroidia > Chitinophagales > LD1 > UBA7692. The sequence continues at coordinate 1,872 of CAZYXR010000151.1, read as the reverse complement.
TTAGTAAATGGCATGTTTGAAAATGCCGAAAAAGACACTTCTTTTTTAAACGACATCAGCATTGCAAAAGACGATAAAGACACATCGAAAGTAACTTTGATTAAAATTGGCGAACGCGAATGGCGCACTACCAAAGAACACGATTTGGGTCGCTCGCTTCGTGTTTTAAAAATTGCTATCAAATCCAATATCGCCCGCAATCTGTTCGACTCATCAGCATTTTGGCGAGTAAATAATGAAGTAAACAACTCGTTTAAAAAGGCAATAGAAGTAATTCAAAACGACAAATCTTTTGATGAACTTTTTGCAAAAGAAACTCCACAAAAAGGCAAAAAGAAAAGTAGCGAAAAAGAAAAGAAAGAAATGGAACGATGGAGAAATACCTCAGAGAACTAAACTAATATCAATAAAAAGCATTCATATTTCTCAAAAGTATTAAACAGCTATTATGAAAATTAGCGTCAATTGTTACCTTTGGCGCACTTTGAATTCAATACAAAAAAACGGATAGTTATGGCTGAAAAAGCAACACTTAGTTACAAAGGAAAAAACTACGAATTTCCAGTTATCACAGGAACAGAAAATGAAAGTGCTATTGAAATTGGAAAATTGCGCGGGCAATCGGGCTTGGTAACCTTCGATGAAGGCTACAGAAATACCGGAAGTACCGTTAGCAATATTACGTTTTTAGATGGCGAGCTGGGTGTGTTGCGCTATCGCGGATACAACATCGAAGACCTTGCCGAAAAAGCCTCATTTTTAGAAGTTTCTTATTTGTTGCTTTATGGCGAATTGCCTACTGCTACACAATTGGCCGACTTTGAAAAGCAAATTACCGCACACACTTTGGTGCACGACAATTTGGTGAAAGTTTTTGAAGTTTTTCCTACCGGTTCACATCCTATGGGGCAATTAATGACAATGATTTCGGCCCTATCTTCATTCTACCCCGATTCGTTGAATCCAAACACAAAACCGGAAGAAACCAACCTTACCATCATTCGTTTGCTGGCCAAAATGCCTACAATATGTTCAATGATTCAAAAGAAAGGTAAAGGACATCCGGTATTGTATCCTCAAAATAAATACGACTATGTTACCAACTTCTTGTACATGACTTTTGGCAATGTAACAGAAGAGTTTGTAGCCGACCCTGTAGTTGTAGATGCTATGAATAAACTATTGATTCTTCATGCCGACCACGAGCAAAACTGCTCAACAGCATCGGTAAGAATTGTCGGTTCTTCTCATGCCAATCTATACGCATCTATTGGAGCCGGAGTAGCTGCTCTTTGGGGACCACGCCACGGTGGCGCAAACCAAGAAGTATTAGAAATGCTTGAAGATATTCGCGACAACGGAAATGGCGATGTAAAAAAAGCTATTGCCGAAGCAAAAGATAAAAAACGTTTGTTGTTCGGCTTTGGGCATCGCGTTTACAAAAACTTCGACCCTCGCGCAAAAATCATTAAAGAAGCTTGCGATAAAATATTGAATAAATTGGGAGTAAACGATCCATTGTTGGCAATAGCAAAAGAATTGGAAGAAGCTGCGTTGAACGACCCTTATTTTATCGAAAGAAAATTGTATCCAAATGTAGATTTCTACTCGGGCATTATTTACAAGGCATTGGGCTTCCCTACGCCAATGTTTACAGTATTGTTTGCATTGGGGCGCTTACCCGGTTGGATTTCGCAATGGAAAGAAATGCGCGAAAAAAACGAAGACATCGGTCGCCCTCGTCAAATATACAACGGTCCCGCACAAAGGCCATTTGTGAACTTAAAAGACAGAAAGTAGTTTTTGAAACTGTGCTCGGTATTTTATTTCAAACCGCAGCACAGCGAAGGTGAAGCAACCTCATAAGTTTAC
>CAZYXR010000150.1:0-2813 GCA_964650845.1 uncultured Chitinophagaceae bacterium | reverse complement strand
GAGCATTAAAATTCTCAAAAGAATGGGCTGACACTTCAAACGAAGAAGCAGACGCAAAACCATTTTTAGTTGAATTTTTTAACGTGTTTGGCATTACGAGCAAACGGGTTTCGACTTTTGAGCATAGAGTAAAAAAAATGGACGACAAAGACGGCTACATTGACCTACTTTGGAAAGGAACAATTTTAATTGAAATGAAAAGTCGGGGCAAAAACCTTGACAAAGCCTATTCACAAGCCATTGAATACACGCAAGGACTAAAAGAACACGAACTGCCGAAATACATTCTCATTTCGGACTTTGAAAATTTCCGACTTTACGACCTTGAAGAAAATAAAACAGTTGACTTTAAACTCAACGACCTTGTAAACAACGTTCAGCATTTTGGTTACTTATTGGGCTACCAAAAGAAAGTTTACAAAGAACAAGACCCGGCAAACATAAAAGCTGCCGAGTTAATGGGTAAACTTCACGATAGATTGGAAGAAATCGGCTACACCGGACACCCATTAGAAGTTTACTTGGTTCGTATTCTCTTTTGCTTGTTTGCCGAAGACACAACCATTTTCAACAAACAACAATTTCAAGAATACATTGAACAACGCACCAACATAGACGGAAGCGACCTTGCAGCCAAACTGCAAGAATTGTTTCAGGTGCTAAACACACCGAAAGAAAACCGATTTAAAAACCTTGACGAACAACTTGCCGACTTTCCGTATGTAAACGGAAAACTGTTTGAAGAAATCTTGCCTACGGCAAGTTTCGACAGCAAAATGCGACAAGCACTTTTAGACTGTTCGTATATTGATTGGAGCAAAATTTCGCCTGCCATTTTCGGTTCAATGTTTCAAAGCGTAATGAACCCGAAGGAACGCAGAAACTTAGGAGCACATTATACCAGCGAAACCAACATTTTAAAACTCATTAAACCGCTTTTCTTGGACGAACTTTGGAAAGAGTTTGAAAGCATAAAAGACAATAAAAACAAACTTCCTGAATTTCATAAAAAACTAAGCACACTCAAATTTCTTGACCCTGCTTGTGGTTGCGGAAACTTCTTGGTTATCACATACCGAGAATTGCGATTGTTAGAATTTGAAGTGTTGAAAGCACTCAACAAATCGGGACAAACATTTTTGGACGTAAGTCAAATTCTTTGGATAAACGTTGACCAATTTAGCGGAATTGAATACGAAGAATTTCCTGCACGAATTGCCGAAGTGGCAATGTGGCTCATAGACCACCAAATGAATATGTTGGTAAGTAGTGAGTTTGGGCAATACTTTGTGCGTTTACCATTAAAAAAGTCGGCAAATATTGTTCACGGTAACGCTTTGCGAACCGATTGGGAAAATGTTGTTTCTAAAAACGAACTTTCCTATATCATCGGAAATCCACCATTCATAGGTAAGAAAGAACAAAAGCCCGAACAGAAAGCAGATATGGAAATGATATTTGCAAATACTAAAGGAACAGGTGTTTTAGATTATGTAACAGCTTGGTATATCAAAGCAGCACAATACATTCAAAATACAAAAATCAAAACTGCATTTGTTTCCACAAACTCTATTTGTCAAGGCGAACAAGTTGGACTTTTGTGGAGTTTGATGTTCAACAAATACAAAATCAAAATTCATTTTGCTCACAGAACATTTAGTTGGAGCAATGAAGCCAAAGGTAACGCAGCAGTGCATTGTGTGATAGTTGGCTTCGCAAACTACGACACTGCAAACAAGAGCATTTTTGAATATGATGATATTAAAGGCGAACCACACGAAGTAAAAGCTAAAAACATTAATCCGTTTTTAGTTGAAGGGAAAGACATTACAGTGGAGAATAGAAAATCGCCTATATGCAAAGTTCCTGAAATGAATTATGGCAGTATGCCAATTGACGAAGGCAACTTAATACTGACTGATGAAGAAAAAGTTGAAGCATTAAAAAATGAACCTGAAATCTCAATAGCTATTAAAAAATACACAGGTGGTGATGAATTTATTAATAACAAAAAACGTTGGTGTTTATGGTTGCAAAACATTGAACCAAGCGTTTTAAAGAACTCTAAATTTATACTTGACAGAATAGAAAAGACAAAAAAATTTAGATTGAGCAGTAATAGAGAAGCAACAAAAAAACTTGCTGAAAAACCAATGCTTTTTGGGGAAATTCGTCAGCCTAATTCACAATACATTATCATTCCAAAAGTTTCTTCTGAAAACAGAAAATATATTCCAATTGGCATTTTAGAACCAACAACTATTACAAGCGGTAGTGCTTTGATAATTCCAAATGCTAACCTGTTTATTTTTGGCATAATGACTTCTTCAATGCATATGGCTTGGATGAAAGCAACTTGTGGAAGAATGAAGAGTGATTTTCAATATTCTGCAAGTATCGTTTATAACAATTTTCCTTTCCCAGACAATCCAAACGACAAACAAGTAAAAGCCATTGAAGCAGCAGCACAAAAAGTTTTAGACGCAAGACAGCAATTTCCTACCAGTTCACTTGCCGACCTTTACGACCCGTTGACAATGCCACCTGCATTAGTAAAAGCACACAACGAACTTGACAAAGCAGTTGACTTGGCATACAGACCACAAGCGTTTACAAGTGAAGCCAACAGAATGGTATTTTTATTTGAACTTTACGAAAAATATACGGCAGACTTATTTACAAAAGAGAAACCAAAAAAGACAAAGAAAACAACAGCGTGACAAGGACGAAAACATACGAAAGACAAGAACGCCAGCACCTAACAGCGGTTTGGCGTAATGGCGGGTGCAGTGCTTCGTATGACAGTTTTGTGG
>CAZYXR010000149.1:0-2873 GCA_964650845.1 uncultured Chitinophagaceae bacterium | reverse complement strand
GAATGGTGGTAACAATTAGTTTGGTGTCGTCTGAAAACTGTTTTACCAGTTGCTTGGTGTTGTCTGTGCCGTCAATACAACCTTTGCTAAAGCTGTTGAACTCTTTGTTGGTTTGGTAATCCAAATCTTTCCTGTCCACCACAAAAACCACTTTTTTTACCTGTGGCAGATTCATTAAAATTTGACTGGCTTTGAAACTTGTCAGCGTTTTGCCCGAACCTGTCGTGTGCCAGATATAACCGTTTTTATTGGTGTTCTTCACTCGGTCAATCAATGCTTCAACGGCATAAAACTGATAGGGGCGAAGCACCATCAAAATCTTGTTGGTTTCGTTCAGCACAATGTATTTGCATATCATTTTACTGATGTGGCACGGCTCTAAAAATTCGGTAGTAAAGCCGTTTACAATGTTGGTCAGGCGTTTGTTTTCCTTGTCTGTCCAGTAAAAAGTTTGTTTGAAGGATTGATGCCTGTTGTTGGCGTAATACTTGGTGTTTACTCCGTTGCTGATAATGAAAATCTGAACGTATTGATACAAGGCAGAATTTGCCCCGAACGAATGGCGTTGATAGCGGTTGATTTGGTTAAAGGCTTCTTTCAGTTCAAGTCCTCTGCGTTTCAGTTCTATTTGTACCAAAGGCAAGCCGTTGATGAGCAAAGTAACATCATAGCGGTTTTTGTATTTGCCTTCCATCGTTACCTGATGAGTAACCTGAAATAGGTTTTGGCACCAGTGCTCCGTATTCACAAATTCAAAATACAGGTTGTCGCCATTATCTCTTACTATGTGCTGTTTTTGGCGTAGGGTTTTGGCTTTTTCAAATACTGAACCTTTACTTAAAATATTCAGCACCCGTTCAAATTCTTTGGGGCTGAATTGTATGTTGTTGTGTTTTTCTAATTGCGTTTTCAGGTTGGCAATCAGTGCTGCTTCGTCTTTGATATACACCAAGCCATAACCCAACTTCTGAAGCTGTGCCACCAACTGTTCTTCTAATATTTGTTCGGGTTGTTTAGCCATTAAATACACATATTTTGTAAAAGCCCTTTTTTGTATTCATCGGTCTTTAATATCAATTGTTGGGCATGTTCAATCTTTTTATCAATACGGCTTAAAAAGTCAGTGATTTTATTTTGTTCCTTTTCGCAAGGAAATAAAAATGAAAATGAATTAAGACTTTTGGTAGTTACTTGATTTATTGTAGCTCCAAGGTGCTCATTGACTTGTTTGTAAAATAAGTCAGTTTGAAACAGTTGATAAATGAAATGATTTTGATTGCTTCTAAAAATTGACATAAATGCACCAAATGCATATCCTTCATGCTCTTTTCTGATTAATGCACATTTTCCAATTAGACTTCTACTGCCGTTCCGTGCACAAATAAGAATGTCATTTTCCTTTACATAATTCTTATCCGAAATATTCGCATCAACATATACATTGTCATCAAAAGCTAATGTTCCGTTTTGAATGTTTGATGAACGCAGAACTAACGTCCCACCATTTTCAACAACATCATTTGGTGAGTATGTTAAGCCAATAAAGCACTCACCGATTTCCCCCAACTTTTTCTTTTCCCATTTGGGAAAATCTTTTCCATTATCATCTTTAAATCTCAATTCCTGCGAAAAGAGTTTTTGCATTACGCCTTTTTTGTATTGCTCCAGCAGGGCTTTCTTTTGTTTGAGTTCGGCAATTTTCTTGTCCACCACCGTAAAGAAATCAGCAATGCGTTTTTGTTCGGGAATGCTTGGGGCAAAAATTCTGTCGTGCAACACATAAGCGTTGTTAATCTTCATGTCGTTTTTTGCCCCTTTCTTTACCAAGGGTCGTAAATAGCGGTTGGTATTTGCTAACGAGAAGTAATAATCTAACCAAGGTCCGTAACATGTTTTGTTGTTCACCTTGTAAACGGCATACAGCGTAGAAACAATGCCCGCTTTGCCTTTATTGAGTTTGATAATGCCAAAGGGATTCGCCTTTAAAGGGCTTTTGGTGTAAACAATATCGCCTGTTTCCACCACATGGTAATTGTGAACCGATGCACCAGCATAGCTTCTGCCCAAATGTTCAATTTGGTTTACAATACCCAATTCACCCGAACAGAAAGCACTTCGTCTTTTCCGTACTTCAAATCTTCGTTCCGCTTTTTCGCTTCGCTTAATAATTCACTCAGCTTGGTATGTTGCCAGTCGTCTTTAAACTCTGGAAACCTGATGTTCGGTTTTTTTCCTTTCAGTTTTTCCATGGTTAAAACGGTGTGTCAATTTTTAGTTCTTTACAAAATGCCATGAGTTCGGCATCTGTATTTTTCATTTCCTTTTCCAAGCTTTTCAATTGCTTGGCAACTGCTGCAATGTCAATTTTATCTTCTTCCTCAAAGGTGTTTACATAGCGTGGTATGTTCAGGTTGTATTCGTTTTCGGCAATAAATTCAAGCGTTGCCAAACTGCTGTATTTCGGAACTTCCTTGCGGTTGCGGTAAGTGTTAATAATGCGGTCAATGTCCTCTTGTCGCAAAGTGTTTTGAGTTCCTCTTTCAAAGTGTTCTGCTGCATTGATGAACAAAACATCTTCGGGGTTTTCTCTACACTTTTTGAAAACCATGATACAGGTAGGAATTGGTGTTCCGTAAAACAAGTTCGCTGGCAAACCAATTACTGCATCCAAATAGTTTTTGTCCTCAATTAAATACCTGCGAATGTGTTGCTCTGCACCACTGCGAAACAAAGCTCCATGTGGTAAAACGATTGCCATAATGCCGTTTTCTGCCAAATGGTAAACCATATGTTGCACAAAAGCAAAGTCGGCTTTGCTACTTGGTGCAAGCCGTCCATATTGACTAAAACGGTCGTCACTTGTAAACAAAGGC
>CAZYXR010000148.1:1630-2894 GCA_964650845.1 uncultured Chitinophagaceae bacterium | reverse complement strand
CCAAACTGGCTGTATCAATGGATAAGCAACGAACCTGCCATAAACGGCACCACAACATTTTATTCATCGGCAAGTGCCACCACACCGGGCACTTACACATCGTATGTAGTTGTTACTGATACATCAACCGGTTGCAGCGATACATCATTGGCCTATGTATATGTAGTAACCGCGCCTCCAGTTGCAGCAGTTATTACAGCTATTGGTGCAACCACCGTTTGTAAAGGCGATACTATCACTTTGTTTGCTACGCACCCAGACCCCACGGTTACATTACAATGGAGCACCGGAGAAATTGCCGACACCATTCAAGTAACAGAAAATGGATGCTATTTTGTGAATGCCACAGACACCAATGGCTGTGTTACAAAAACAATTTTTTGTGTAACAGTAAATCCGATGCCGGAACTTTGCGAGTTCTATGAAGGCTGTATGGATACCTGTGCGCCATACACCATCAAAGGACCATTGGGAGGTACAAGTTACCAGTGGCTGAATAACGGAGTGCCATTGCCGGGCGATACTTTACAAAACTACACAGCATCGGTAAGTGGCAACTACTCGGTGATAGTAACCAACAGTTTTGGATGCTTTGACACCACAGGAGTTTTAAATCTTACTCTGTACCCATGCGATAGCCAGTGTGTTGAGTTTGTAATAGATAGTATTTACTGCGACTCGACAGGGGTATATGTTTTATTGTATCATGTTACCAACCATTCGCCTAATACAGCTCACGAAATCGGCTTGCAAATTTTGGCACCTCACCTCAACGTGGCGTATGCACCAAACTTGATTACAGATACGCTTGCAAGTGGAGCTACATCGCAGCAACTTTCGGCTACTATTTACAACGGACATGCAGGAGATACCTTGTGTTTCCAAACCTATTTGTATGAATATTTCCACGACACCACTGGCGGGCAATGTTGCAAAAAACTTTGTTGCAAAAGCGATACACTGTGCGTTACGCTGCCACCATGCGAGCAAGACACCGCATGTTGCTATTTCGATTATGTGCGCGATTCAATATATTGTGTTACCAAACCAAACGGACAAAAAGAATATCACTTTAGTGTAACCATTGATGGTTGTGGCACTTTAAACATTTCGCCAAACAGCCCTGGCACCATAAACCTAAGCAACCCATACACTTTGCCGGGTGGCATAGTAACCATTAGCGGAGTTTTTTTACCGGCTAACAATACTGTTACCAGCTTGTGCTTGCTTTACGTAATGTTTGGCAACAATAAGTATTGTGCCG
>CAZYXR010000148.1:0-1620 GCA_964650845.1 uncultured Chitinophagaceae bacterium | reverse complement strand
TATATGATGATGGGCAGCAACCACCAATACTGCGCCGATACTACTATTTGTATGAAATTGCCTCCTTGCCCACCTCCGGGCAAACCATGCGAGTGGGAATACCGAAGAGAAATATGTGCCGGACAGTCTTCTACATTTTGGCATTTAGTAAATCAAGCCGGAACTACATACACTTGGCTATTTGCAGGTGGAAGCCCAGCAACAGCCACAGGTGTGGGTCCACACGCTGTTCAATACAACACACCGGGCACTTACGCGGTGCAGCTAACTATGACAAATGCAACCGGCACTACTACCTGCATTGACTCTATAAAGGTAGTAGCACCTCCGGTGGCGAGCATCACACAAAGCGGTAATAGCCTCTTTGCACAACCTGCAGGCATGAGCTATCAATGGTATATGGGCAACCCTGGCCCAGCAGGTTTGCTTGCTGGCGAAACCAATCAGTTTATCAACCCGCTATACGATAAAATGTATTGTGTGGTGGTAACAAATTACCTTGGTTGTAAAGACACCGCTTGCAGAGATTTTGTACCAACAGGTATTGAAGATTTATCTGCGTTTGTTACATTCAGTTTGTTCCCTAACCCTGCTGCCGAAATTGTGAATGTGGCAGTAAATTCAGTAAAAGCTACAGAGGCAAAAGAGATAAACGTATATGACATGAATGGAAAGTTGTTGCAAAGCATTGTTTCGGCAAATGATGTAACCACACTAAACATAAGCACTTTAGCAAAAGGTGTTTACACCATAGAAGTGAAAGTTGGTAAAATTGGTGAGCGCAAACGCTTTACTAAATTGTAATTGAAATGCCTTTCGAATTGCTATCTTCCACCCTACACGGAATTTCACAGACTACAATAAAAGAAGAGTTTCGGATAAGGTTTTTTTTAGAAGACTAAAAAACCGAAACCTCTTCTTCCTTTTTAGGTCGAATTCCGGTTAGTTCCGAAATTTCATCTAAAGATATAGCAGGTGAAGTTTTTCTGCGATTGCTGGAAAGGTAGCGTGCAATGCGCAATTTGTACCAGTCGTAAACTATTACTACAAACAGAAAAGCACTTACCAAATAGAACACTTTGAAACCCATGTAAAGGTAGATATAACCTGAAAAAACTGCTCCGACAAGATATGACGACACGATTGATAACAACAGTTTAGCTTTGCCAACCAACTCCGGATTTTTTCTAAATTCCTTTTTCGTAAACATTGAAAAAAGAACTCCCAAGTCAGTTGTTAATCCTGTGAGGTGTGTGGTTTTAACTGCAAAGTTTGAGATGCTTGCAGTCAATCCATTTTGCAAACCCATTGCAAACAGCATCAGTGCAAGCAACATTTCAGTTTCGGCAAGTGTTTCGGTATAAAAAAACTGACCATAGATACCCACCGCAACAAGGCAGAGTATTTCTAAAAATATAGGAATGGAATGTGCAATGTAGCTATTGCGTTTATTGAAATGAATGACAATTAAATTGGCAACAAACCCTCCAAAAAAGAACAGAAACAACCAGCCCATCACCACCGCTACCTGATACCAATTTCCCTTCACAATTTCGGCTGCAAGAATGGCATAATGCCCGGTTACATTTGATGTAAATGAAAAGAAAATGAGCAGGGACG
>CAZYXR010000147.1:315-3073 GCA_964650845.1 uncultured Chitinophagaceae bacterium | reverse complement strand
AACAGCATTGCGGAGTAATTTTCCAGCACTTGCAGAGCTTCCAAATTCGCTACCATTTTCACGGGTACGCTGAAAGTTTGGATCATTGGCTATTCTGTCACCAGATACACCACTTTTTGTTTTCACAAGATGTCCATCCTGTGTTTTGTAGAAGGTAAGGTTATCCAATGTACCTTCTATTTTTAGTAAGCCTTTTAATCTTGCCATTTTGTTATTTATTTAAATTGTTAGTAATTACTTTTTTGTTGCGATACAGCCTTTACAAAACCTGTATCTGTTTCTTGCATTATACTTTCTGAATAGCCAGGGCGGACAAACTTTTTCAGCCCCACATTCCCAAAGTCCTTTTCTTTCGCTTGATGCTTTCCGCATCAAATCTTCAAGCCTTGCATCAGTATCAAAATTGATGTAGTGCCAAGCCCAACCATTTGCAATAAGTATTTCATCCAGTCTTTGCCCATCCACATATACCATTGCCAATTCTCTACCGTACACATCAGTTTTCAATACTTCAAACTTTACCACCTTACCAAGTATCAAGGCTTTTACATTCAGCCAAGAGTTAAAACCCCAGTGTTGATTTAGTTCGGGAGCATCCACATTTAATAACCTTATTGTATGCTCCTTTGCAGTCGTTTCAAGAACGTATGTATCGCCATCCTTAACTTTCATCACCCTTGCTTCTTCTTGCGAAAAAGCGGCTGTAAAAGCCATTAAAAACAAAACCGATACAATTATTTTCTTCATCACGATACAAAACTATAACGCTTTATAAGGCTCTACAAATAACCACTTCCGACATTTCCGTTATTGCCACATTATTCCAACAAACACACTTTTACCACTCACAAAAACATATTATCTTTGCAATGTTTACTTTATACCTGATGTATGGATAGAGTATGAAAAGAGTAATTTAAAAATGAATAGACTGTGTATTTATCCGAAAGACATTCAGATAATCACAGGCAAAAGCGACAGATATGGTAGATACCTTATTAAGAGGATTAAAGAGTACTTCAACAAGCAGCAACACCAAGTTGTTACCGTTGAAGAGTTCTGCCAGTATATGGGCTTACAATTGGAAGCAGTTGTTAGTCAATTAAGATAGTGTAAAAACTTATCTTCGCTTATTGCTTATGATAAGGACAAACACACTCTACACCAAACAACATTTTTTCTTTTCTTTGTGCTGTACTTGCACTTGTTTTAGTGGGTTTTGTTGCCCAGTTGTTGCCCAAATAAATATGCAACCTCTGAAACCCTTTATTGATAGGGCTTTACATTTTAGCTTAACAATTTGTATCGGAAAGTAATTGACCAGGTCTCATAGTAATACTTTGTCAAACGTTATTAGAAAACGTAAACTCAGGCAACGGAATTATTTTACCACCTTGTTTGGCCGATTCGTGTGCCAGAATACCAACACAAGTAATGTTAGCCGATTGAGTGGCATTAGGATAAGGTTGTTTGCCTTGTACCAATGAACTTACAAACTCGTGTACCAGATGCGGATGCGAACCCCCGTGACCTGCACCTTGTGTAAAAGACAAATGTTGATGTTCATCAGCATCGTACACACCTTTGGTGGTAAATCGCTGAATGGGTTCCGGTAATAGTTTGGCAAAATCCGGGCACTCCACTTCCTGTGGAATTTCATGTTCTGGTTTTTTGGCTGTATGTACTACCAACGGTTTACCTTCTATCAGCGGCCACTCTACTGATTTCTTTGAACCGTATACTTCAAAACTTTCACGATACTGACGGGCTACATCAAATAAAGAACGATAGACATGCGCACTCAGATCTGAATCTTTTAATTTAACATGGGTGGTTTCTACAGCATATGGTGAGTTGTAATGTTTAATCAACTCCTCGCGGATGGTACCTGATCCAAAGCAGGAAACATACTCCGCCTCTTTTCTTAGCAACCCCAACACCGGACCTACACAATGGGTGGCATAATACATAGGCGGAAGACCCGGCCAGTAGTTTGGCCAACCGTCCATATCCTGTTGGTGACTGGCTTTGATAAACTGAATTTTTCCCAACTCCCCTTTTTCATACAGTTCTTTCATGTAGAGAAACTCACGGGCATAAACCACGGTTTCCATCATCATATACGTTAAACCCTTTTCCTGGGTAAGGCGCACAATCTCCTCACACTCCTCTACGGTAGTGGCCATTGGCACGGTACAGGCTACATGCTTGCCAGCCTTTAACGCTTTGATGGATTGAATACCATGATCGGGAATGGGGGTGTTGATGTGTACCGCATGAATCTCCGGATCTTTCAATAATTCATCATAGTCGGTATATCGCTTTTCAATTGCAAAAGCATTTCCGATTTCATCAAGCTTGGTTTTATTGCGTTGGCAGATTGCCACCAACTTAACACCAGGATATTTTTGATAGATCGGAATAAATTCAGCCCCGAAGCCGAGACCTATAATAGCGATATTGATTGTCTTGCTTCTCATAACTTAATCGGTTAACAATTTTTTCAAAAACTGAAGGCCTTCCTGTGCAAATCCATCTTGCGATGGCGCCAGGTTTTTCCAGATGCACACAGCACCGGCTAATTCTTTTACTTCTGGTGTAAAACTTTCAATAGAAATAACACCCTTATAATTTATGTTTTGTAGACCTTGCCGCAAAGCGTTCCAGGGTGTTTGCCCCGTGCCTGGTGTACCGCGATAATTTTCTGCCACCTGTAAATGAATGAGTCGATCCCCTACCGAGGTAATTGCCGATTCGA
>CAZYXR010000147.1:0-253 GCA_964650845.1 uncultured Chitinophagaceae bacterium | reverse complement strand
CAGCGGGGTGGTTTATATCATTTACCAGCCGTAGCACATCTTCAGCCGTGTTAACCATGTCTGACTCAAAGCGATTCAATGGCTCTAGGGCAATTTCCAGATTACGCTCGTGTGCCAGCTTACATACTTTATACAGGTTGGCAACAGCTCTGTCCCACTCTTTTTTTCGTTGTTCAGGCGAAACCATTCGTGCTTTGCCTACTGCCGAATACATTGGGCCCGCTAAAAACTTTGCACCCCACACATTACAGAA
>CAZYXR010000146.1:2609-3082 GCA_964650845.1 uncultured Chitinophagaceae bacterium | reverse complement strand
ACTACCACCTCTACTTTTGCAGGTTCCTGTTTAGGCTCCGTTTTTGGGGTTGGCGCGGGCGGATTTATTGGCAGCCATTTGGTAAAACGTTTGAAAAACGAAGGCAAATCGGTAATAGGTGTAGATATAAAACAACCGGAATTCAGCCCATCGCAAGCCGATGAATTTATTGTTGGCGATTTGCGCGATGCAGATTTTTGCAAGCAAATTTTCGGCACTCGTTTTGCTGAAGTGTTTCAACTTGCAGGCGACATGGGCGGTGCCGGCTACATCTTTACAGGCGACAACGATGCCGAGGTGATGTACAACTCTTCCATAATCAACCTAAATGTTGTGAAACAAGTAGTAGCCACTAAAGTTCCAAAGGTTTTTTATTCTTCATCGGCTTGCATTTATCCCGAACACAATCAACTCGACCCTGCCAATCCAAACTGCGAAGAAAGTTCTGCCTATCCGGCTAACCCAGATAGCGA
>CAZYXR010000146.1:1497-2599 GCA_964650845.1 uncultured Chitinophagaceae bacterium | reverse complement strand
TCTGAAGATTCTGCTTACCCTGCCGCTCCTGATAGCGAATATGGATGGGAAAAACTATTCAGCGAAAGGCTATATCAATCTTTTGCACGAAATCATGGTTTTGACATACGTATTGCGCGGTTTCACAACATCTTTGGGCACGAAGGAACTTTTAAAGGAGGAAAAGAAAAAGCACCGGCTGCTATTTGCAGAAAAGTAGCCGAGGCAAAAGATGGCGATAGCATTGAAATTTGGGGCGATGGCAAACAAACTCGTTCTTTCTTATTTATAGATGAATGCGTAGAAGGCACGCTTCGCTTGATGCAAAGCAAGTTCAATCAACCGTTGAACATCGGCTCTGAAGAAATGATAAGCATTAACGATTTGGCAAAAAAAGTAATCTCACTTTCGGGCAAAAACCTTTCGATAAAAAACATTGATGGCCCAATTGGTGTGCGAGGCCGAAACTCCGATAACCGCCTTGCAAAGCAAGTGCTTTCTTGGTCGCCAAGCGCACCTTTAGAAGCCGGCTTGAAGCATACATACCAATGGATAAACACATTGGTAAACGCTGTGTAGTTGTTTTGAATCTAACTATTCATCGCCCTCATTCTTTGCAGCAAGGTTGGGTGCGAATAGTGCATAAAAATGTAAGTAGGGTGAGGTTGCGGATTGCCCAAGTGATTCACCGTAAGTTTTTTCAAAGCATTTATAAGTGGCACAGCAGCAAATGTTTCTTTGGCATAGTTATCTGCCTCATACTCGTTTTTACGCGAAAAAATATGCGTCAATATTCCTGTAACTGTGCCAAGCGGGCTGAACAAAAGCGAGAAAGTAATCAATGCTAAATGAAAGTTGTTTGTCTTTGCGCCCAACACTTCAGCCATCAATGGAAATGACGAAAGCCAACCAAACAAAAAGAACATTGCGCCAAACTGCAACACACTAATTACCATACTTTGCAACACATGCTTCTTTTTATAATGCCCTACTTCGTGCGCCAACACAGCAGTAACTTCTTCGATATTCAAATCCTTTATTAGCGTATCGTACAACACAATACTTTTTTTGCTTCCCAAACCGCTAAAAAAAGCGTTCGCTTTAGCACTGCGTTTACTGCCAT
>CAZYXR010000146.1:0-1487 GCA_964650845.1 uncultured Chitinophagaceae bacterium | reverse complement strand
GGTGAGCGAAAAATCTACCTTATGCGCATACGCTTCAATAGATTTGCGCAACTCACCATCTTCCAATGGCGATAGTTTATTGAAAATGGGTAAAAAAAGTGAAGTGTAAAACGTGGCAAAAAAAATAGTTACCACACTTACCACTACCCAACCCGCCAACCAAAAATTCGCACCTAACAATGTGTAGAGCCAAGTTAGCAACGCCAATACTGCTCCACCAATAATTGCACCCAGCAATATATTTTTTATGGTATCTACAATAAACAATCCTACCGTCATTTTATTGAATCCATACTTCTGCTCAATCACAAAAATGGAGTAAATCGAAAAAGGCAAACCTATGATGAAACTTCCAACCGAAATGAATGCGAAAAAGACCAATGACTGCACAATTGCATTGGTTGAAACCTGTTGCACAAAATCGTCTATTGCAGCAAAACCCCTAAACCAAAGCATAGCAATGGTAACCACCAAAGTAATACTTCCCGATATAGTACTCAGCTTTGCATTTGCCTTTGCGTAGGCTTTTGCCTTGTCAAACTTTTCTTGCTCGTATAGCGCTTTTAGCTCATTCGGTATTGGTTTATTCCAAGTTGAAAGATTCAACATGTCAATAGCTTTGTTGAATACAAACTCTACCAAAATGAATGCGATAATTGCGTATAAAATTACTGTTGCCATTGGATAAAAGTAAAATTTAGATTAGCATAGTAGGGCTATGAAACATATTGGATTTCGCAAACTCTTTTACACCCATCAATCATTGCTTTCCTAAGGCAATAACCTTAGTATTAGGCAACGCAACTTTCAATTCATCAACTTGAGTTGGCGTAGCTTTGTTGTAGCTCAAGTCCAAAAATTTAAGTTGCTTCACAAGCTTTAGCGACTCTAACAATAGCGGCAAATTGACCTTGTAATTCATAGAAACATCCAAATCTACAAGAGCATTAAGTTGTTCAATTCCTTTTGGCAATTCTTGAATTTCGTTCGCTTTTAAATTCAGCACCTCCAAACTTTTAAGCAGCGTAATGCTTTGGGGCAAGGCTTGCAACAAATTATTGCGAACATCCAAGCGAGTAAGCGCACTCAACTTATTGATGTTTTCAGGCAAGGCTTCTATCACATTATCGCGAAGAGAAAGAGTTTTCAGCAAAGTTATATCGCAAATAGTGCCAGGCAATGCCTTAATCTTCTTATCTGGTGTATTGAAAAAATTACCATCCAAATAAAGCTCCTGTAAATTGGTAAGCTTACCAACCTCGGCAGGCAGCAGTCCTATTTCATTGTTTGAAAAATGCAATGTTTTTAAACTTGAAACTGCAAATACATCTACCGGAATAACAGTAAATTTATTAAGCGAAAGATTGAGGTACTCCAACTGCACCAAACTACTAAAACCAACGGGCAACACGCTTAACTGATTACCAAAAAGATTCAGATACTTCAGTTTTTTCAAACTGCCGAATGATGCTGGCAAACTAACAATA
>CAZYXR010000145.1:0-3371 GCA_964650845.1 uncultured Chitinophagaceae bacterium | reverse complement strand
ATTCTTTACTTGTGTGTAATTGCTTTTTTTCTTGCATTTATGGTGCTATATGCCAAAGTGCGAAGCCTTGAGGCTGCGCAAACAGAAATGGTGCGCCAGTTGGCATTGACAAATGCCGAGCGCAAGTGTTCATAGATTTGTTTGGCTAAAAAAAATCTCGCGTTATATTCGGTAATTGTTCCGGCAAAAATTACTACCATGCGTTATTCAATGTTACTGTTGTTATCATTTGCATTTGTTGCTGCGTTTGCTGCCAGCCCACCCATAGAAAGTGTTTGGTATAATCAAGAAAAAGATGGAAAAATTCAGATTTACAAAGATGGTGGCTTGTATCACGGCAAGATAGTATGGCTTAAAGAACCCATGTTGAATAACAAGCCAAAACTGGATGATAAAAATCCCGAACCGGAGTTAGCAAAAAAGCCACTGATTGGTGCAGTAATTATTAAAAACTTCACCAAGAAAAACGAAACAGAGTTTGTGGGCGGCACCATCTATGACCCCAAAAACGGGAAAACTTATTCCTGCAAAATGACTTTGAAAGGAAACGTTGTTGATGTGCGCGGATACATAGGAATTCCTGCTTTTGGCAGAACTACTGTATGGACTTTAGCTGAAAATTAAGCATTGTGAATACTTGGGTGTGCTGTGTTGCTTTTGTTGTTGTAGGATTACTTTAACTTAGTAAAGTAGCTTGCAAATCTCATCAACTCGCTAAGGTTACTCACTTTTACTTTGCCCATCATAAAAGCCCATTGTGGGCTTAGTTCTCCTTTTTCTAAAGCAAGGTAATCTTCAGCTTTTGCTTTTATTTCGCAGGTGGGTGTGCCGTTCAAGCCTTCTTTTACTTTTACCTTTTTGTTTTTTAATTCTACGGTAAAATCGCCACCACCTTCGCCACTCAAATGGAAATGGAAATTGCCTGTATCATCGGCAGAAAGCGTGTCGGTTTTAATTCTTGTTTCAAAAGTTTTAAGAAGTTCTTTCGCGTTCATGTTTAATATTTTTTGAGCATAGAAGTAATAATAGCAATGTTTTGCAAAAGCGTAAAGTATGTATTGCTATGATTATTTAGGGTGGTAGATTTTTAATGCTTTTTTTAGCACTACATCTTTTTCTAAGCTCATTTCTTTTGGTTTTGCATCGCGAAATAACTCCATTTGGTCGTTGTAGTGCGGGCTATCGGGGCGCAGCGAATTGCCTGTAGGTACAAGCGATTGCAATGCCTCTAAGCCATTGCCGCCAAACTTTGCAAACATGGTGAAAGTGTCGCCATGTTTTGGTACTAAATAATTTTTTCCGTTAATCACTTTTTCTTCGGGGTAACTTGGCGAAAGCATATCCGGAAAGCCATTCATGGCAATCATTTTGCCTGCGCGGTAGTTTACGTGAACATCGCCCCAGCGAATGGTTTCGCTGCCATACTTTTCGCGCAATTTGCCTACGCCCTTCTTAAAGCTTTCTGCCATTTCATCTTCGGTGCATGTAAAGCCTGAGATGAATTCTTTGTCGTCAAATTTTTTCTTGTCCCAAAACTCTCTGATGAATGCGCCCAGTACCGCTGGGCCGTAGCTGTTGGTGTCGCAATGCCAGTTCCAGTTGCGAAGAATATCTATTGCCACAGCAAGGTCGGGATATTTTTTGGGATCAAGATTCAACAGGGGTTGCAATGATTCGCGCAGTTTACTGTTTTTGGCAAAGTTGTAATCGAATTTTATGTGTCTTAAATCTTCAAACGCAATTTTATCTTTTTCTAAGAGTAATTCGCGCAGGCGAGCAGTGCGGTTGTTGTTGCCTGGTCTGCGGTCAAATATGTATCGCGGGTAGCGGATCGGATTGTCGTTTTCGCCTTCGCAAGTAGCCTCGTATGGCGTATTGTTGGTATTCAGCACATAACCGCATGAAGGATTGATTACATGTGGTAAACTATCGTTGGGCAATAGCTTTGTCCATAGCGTTTTGGATGTGTTGCCGGGCATGATGCCGTTCCAATCGTAATCTAAATTTCTGTCGGGAATTTGCCCGTTGCTGATGTACAGCAGGTTGTTTTTTTCATCGGCATATACAATATTAAACAGCGCAAGCGCATTGTTGCGTAGGGCTTTCCAGAAGGCTTCGTAGCTTGTGGCTTTATTCATTTCGTAGAGCTGCTGCGCAGTTTTTACTGTCATATTTGCGCCAAAGCGCACGGAGTAAAACTCGTTTGCATCATCGCTTTTTACGGTTGCTCCGTATTTGCTCCAATAGGTGGTGCGCTTCACTGGAATTACCATTCCTTTCAGCTTCACTTTCAGCCACACGGGGCGTTTTTCAAGTTTCAGCCATTCACCGTCAAACTCGTAATAAAGTTTTTTTGTGGGGTGCATTTTTAATTTAAATACATCGCTTTTCAGCATGTGGTTCCACGTCATGCCATAGCCCAAATGTTTGTTTACGCCCATTGCCAGCGAACTGCTGCCCTGAAACATAGCGCCATTGATGTTTAATCCTTCTTCGCTGCAAAGGTGCGCTTCGTAAAAACTTAACTGACCTTCAAAAAACATGTGCGGGTTGATGCACAAATAAGTTTTGCCGTCCACCGTGCGCTGCGGCCCCACAGCAAAGGCGTTGGAGCCTACTTTATCAATGGCAGAACTACCGTCAAATTTCACTTCGCGCTTGTCGTATTTTCCACCTGCCGCATCGCCAATTTTGTTGCTGGCTTCGCTCATAAAACTCATCATGGCAACATAGCCAACCAACACTTCCTTTTCTGTTACGGGAAAAGCCTTTTTAATTTTCACATCTTCGGGATGCGCGGCTGCATAAGCGTTGATGCCCTGCGTGAAACCGCTGATATATTTTTTAAATTCGGGCGAAAGGTCTGTGTCGTAGCGTTCGTTTACTAATTTTTTTGCACCAATTGCATGAACAAAAAAATCGGCTTTCACACCTTCCATGCCTTTGGCGCGGCCGCTAAACCCTGTGGCGAGATAAATTAAATCTTGCCCGATGTGAAAGGCATCTTCGGCATTTGCCCAAGCCAAGCCATAGCCTACTTCGGCATCGGTTTTTGCAAAAATATGCGGCACCCCAAAGCTATCGCGCACAATGGTTACATTTTCGGGAGAAACGATTTGAGATAAAACTGCACAGGGAAACAACAGTAGCAGCAACAAATACTTCATTATTACTTTTTTTGAGGCTGCAATAATAGTGTGTTGTTGCGATTGATGGGCGGAAAGATGAATTGTGAAATGGGTAAATAGGATTTCTAAAGAAATGCATTCAGATAAACCCTTTCGCTATGCAGAGTTTTCTTTGTGAGAACTCTTGTAGTGGAAAAAAGAGAATCCCTGTCAGAAAATTCTGACAGGGATTTTTGATCTAAG
>CAZYXR010000144.1:0-3373 GCA_964650845.1 uncultured Chitinophagaceae bacterium | reverse complement strand
GGCATTGCCTTTGCGTACCACAGTTACGCGCACTTTGGTGCCGCGCTGTCCACGCAAGTTTTTTATCACCCAGTTGTTATCCATTCCTTTAAATACTGCCGAAGAGTCGTCAACTTTTACAATTCTATCGCCTACTCTAAGCCCAACTTTTTCGGCAGGGCAGCCGCTGATAACTTCTTGTACATTGATGGTGTCTTTTAATACCTGAAATGTGATGCCAATGCCATCGAAGTTGGCTTGAAGTGGTTCTTCCGATCGCTTTACATCGGCAGCTTTTACGTAAGAGCTGTGTGGGTCTAAGTCTTCTAAAACTTTCGCAATTGCGTCATCAACCAAATATTTTTCATCTACTGTATCTGTGTAGTATGCTTTTACTATGTTTAATACATCTTTAAACTTTTGCCCTTGGTCGTAGATGTTGGGTGTTTGCGAAAAAGCGGTGGTGCAAAACAACAATCCAATTGCTACTGATAATATTTTTGTAAAACTCATTCTAATATTTGTGATAAAAACGAAAGTAGTTATTCAAGCGAAAAACTATTAAACGGAAAAAAATCATTTAGGTTTTTTCTGATATGCGCTGCTTAGTCGCATTTCACAATCAATGTTTCTGTAATGGTGTATTTGTCGCCATTGCCTTTTGGGTATTCATAAACAAATGTGCCTTGAGACTGGATTAGTTCGTCAATTTGTTTGTCGCAATATCTTCGGTCGTTAGTTTCGTCTGAGGGGTAGCCAACAATTGTTGAGTCGGAGCAACTCATTATTTGCCGAACGTTGCAATTGGTACAGGTTTTGGTGCAGGCAGTTTGCCAAGTCAAAAAAAACAAAATAGCACCATAAAAAAGCAACTTTATCATTGGCGTAATGATTACAAAACAATATTTTCTAACCCTTGCCCTGCTGCCAGCAACTCTGCAATATCAAACACTTTTACATCCATTTGTTTGTCTTTTCCTTTTACGCCATCGGTAATCATAGTGTTGCAAAATGGGCAAGCGGCTGCAACTATTTGTGCGCCTGTTTCCAATGCTTGTTCGGTTCGCGCTACATTGATGCGCACTTTGCCGTGTTCTTCTTCTTTAAACATTTGCGCGCCTCCTGCGCCACAGCACAAGCCTTTTGTTTTGCACGATTTCATTTCTACCAACTCGGCATCCAGTGCTTCTAAAACTGCGCGGGGAGCTTCGTAAACTTCATTGGCTCGACCTAAATAACAACTATCGTGATAGGTGATTTTTTTGCCTTTAAACTGTGTTGCATCTGTTAGTTTAATCTTTCCTTCGTTGATAAGTTCTTGAAGAAATGTAGTGTGATGAACAACTTTGTAATTGCCTCCTAATGCAGGATATTCGTTTTTTAAAATATTGAAGCAGTGTGGACAGGTGGTAACAATTTTCTTTACACCGTAACTGTTCATTACCTCTATATTCTGTAATGCCAGCATTTGAAACACAAACTCGTTTCCGGCACGTTTTGCAGGGTCGCCAGTGCAACTTTCTTCGGTGCCAAGCACTGCAAATCGGATGTTCAAGTGTTGAAGAATTTTTACAAATGAACGTGTTACCTTTTGCGCTCTTTGGTCGAAACTACCTGCACAACCAACCCAAAACAATACATCGGGTGTTTCGCCATTTGCGGCATATTCTGCCATTGATTTTACTTGCATGATTTATAATTTATAAATGATAATTGATTATTCCTTTTTAGCCTTTTTCTTTAACTGTATTGTTTTTCTTGAAGCAATAAACATTGCAAGCATTTCTTTTGCCTCTGATAACAACTCTATAACTCGATTCTTTTCAAATAAATTTTCATCTAATGCAAATGTTATCCAAAAAGCAGACTCATCTAATTCCTCAATCACAATGCTCAACTTAGCCGCAAAAGCATCTGTTGAATGAGCCATACAAACTGCTCTGTAATTTGCAGCCACTGAAGTTGAACTTCTCATTAGCTGATAACTAATAAGTTTTCCCAGTTTTCCCTTTTGCTCAACTGCTAACGCTGCTTTCACACATCTATGGGCATATTCTTTTGTTCTGCTCTTTAATACTTCTCTGGCCATTATCAATAATCATTTATCAGTAATGAATAATGAATAATCAATCCTTTGCCCAATTCAGTCTGTCTTGTTGCGAAAACTGCCAAGGTGCGCCATTGTTTTCCATGTTTGCAAACATGCCCGTCCACTCTGCAGGCGCGTTGCTTTCTTCCATCACCAAGTTTCTACGCAATTGCAAAATAATATCTAATGGATTGATGGTAACGGGGCATTCTTCTACACATGCGTTGCAAGTGGTGCATCCACGCAATTCTTCTACTGTGATGTAGCCGTTTTCTATCAGCGATTTACCATCGTCTTTCCACTCGCCATTGTTAGCATCCAACACGCGCCCTACTTCTTCAAGTCTATCGCGAGTGTCCATCATTATTTTGCGTGGGCTAAGTAGTTTGCCTGTTTGGTTTGCCGGGCAAGCAGCCGAGCAGCGACCGCACTCAGTGCAGCTCATGGCATCCAACAAATTTTTCCAACTCAAATCCATCACATCTTTTGCTCCAAATTTTACAGGTTCGGCAGGTGCTTCGCCTTCGGCAGGTGGCGCCAAAGCTGCATCGGGGTTCATCATTAGTTTTATCTCTTTTGTAATTTCGGGCATGTTGCTCATATAGCCTTTTGGCGTTAAGCGGCTGAAATAGGTGTTTGGGAATGCAAGCATGATGTGTAAATGCTTTGAGCGTGGTAAATACAACAACAGAAAGTACACCATTAAGATGTGCCCCCACCACCCAACGCGCTCAATTGCATACAATGCGCCATCGCCTAAACTTGTTATTGCCGGAGCTAACAAACTGCTTATTGCAAAACCATAAGTGTTATCTGTTTGTTTTAAATGTAAAGCAGAGTCGCCTGTATTCATCATAAAAATGAAAGTGATAAGCGTTAACTCAAAATAAAGGATGTTGTTGGCATCAATGGTAGGCCAGCCTTTCATTTCGGCAAAATGAAAACGTGGAACTTTTAGCATGTTTCTGCGCCATAAAAAGGCAAGGGTTACAAAAAATGTAAGCAACGAAAGCACTTCAATAAGGCTTACAGCAAAAACATATAAACTTTGAAAAATAGTTCCTTCAACAGCATGGAAAATGAGGCGGTGTTGCCCTGTAAACCCATCAATCAAAATTTCGATAAGCTCAATTTGAGTAATTACAAACGAAACGTAAATAACCAAATGCAGTAAAGCTGGAATTACATTCTTGAACATTTTCTTTTGCCCAAGTGCAATCAACAGTACATTTTTTATACGCTCACCGGGGTTGTCGTTAATAACCTCTTTTCTGCCAAGCATCACATTTCTGTAAATTCGCTTGT
>CAZYXR010000143.1:0-3604 GCA_964650845.1 uncultured Chitinophagaceae bacterium | reverse complement strand
ATTTGCAGCAATTTGAAAACATCAGGCACTTCGTTTCTGCCAAACAATTTTGCCGCCTTTCCACTTACTTTAAACAACCAGTTTTGTTTGCTGTGAACGGGAGTATTTATTCTTTGAGGTATGTTGTGCCAACCTTGTTTTGGAATGAGTACATCTTGCATGTTACTTTCCTGTTAATGTGTTCTGAAAATAATCATTCATTTTCTGCATCACGAATTCATACAGAAAAGTAAACTTTTGTTTCGTCCAATATCCGAAGCGAATATCAAGCGATGTAAAAATAAGGTAGTTGTTGCGTTCAATTCCTTTCAAAATTTTTTGCGCTGCGTGTTTGGGGCTAATGGCATGTTTTTGAAAACGCGATTTTAGCTGTTGCATTTCGGCATCAGAAATAGTAATGCCCGATATTTTTATGGTATGCACTAATCCTGTATCTACCGCGCCTGGGCAAACCAAATGAACTCGAATGTTATGGCGTTTCAAATCGTTGCGCAAAACATCAGTTAAGCCGCGAAGCCCGTATTTACTTGCGCTGTAAGCACCATGCCACGGCAAACCGAAAAGCCCTGCGGCAGATGATACATTTACGATATGCCCTTTTTGTTGCTGCATCATTGCTGGCACAAAACTTTCGATAATATGAATTGGCCCTTTCAGGTTGATGTCAATAATGTTGTTCCATTCTTCGTGCGGCATTTTGTCCACTGCACCCCAAGCCGAAATTCCTGCAATATTCATCACCACATCCATTGCGCCATGTTGAGCATGAAGTTCTTGTTCAAACTTGGCAATATCAAATGCTTTGTATGCGCCTACTTTTCCATTATTAGATTTTATGAAATCAACCGTTTCTTGCAATCCATTGTCGTTAATATCAGTAAGAAAAAGTATTGCGCCATGTATTGCTAATTCAATTGCAGTAGCTTTGCCAATGCCGCTTGCTGCACCTGTGAGCAAACATTTTTTTTCTTTAAAAAAAGTAGTTGCCATGGTTTTTGTTTATTGAGTTTCAAAAAAACGAACGCAAAGTTCGCTGGTCTTTTGTGGAGTTTCGAGCATTGGGCAATGCCCCATACTATCTAAAATAACCACTTCGCTATTTTTTACATCGCGGTGAAAACGTTCGGCATGTGCCACAGGAATTACAGCATCTTCTCTACCCCATACAATTAATGTAGGACATTGGATATTTTGTAGCAATGCCGTATCGGGAAAGCTTTCGGAAAGAACAATTTTTAATTTGTTAGGAATGTTGCCTTTAATATTTACGAACCGATTGATGAGCCTTACATAGCTTTCTTCTACTTTATCATCATTAAAATATGCTTTGCGCAATCCGGCACGGCTCATCGAAAGCGACATTCCTCGGGCTGCAATCCATTGCATAAAATCATATCTGAATTTTTCGCGTGCTGCAAGCACCTTTTCCAAGTCGTATCCCGCTGGCGATAGCAACACAATTTTTTTAACCACCGCAGGGAATTTTGCCGCTGCTACCCAAGTAACCATTCCGCCCAGCGAATTGCCAATTACATACACAGAATCTAATTGCAAGGTGTCAAACAAGAACTGCAAATATTCTTCATATTTTTGAACGTAGTTTTCTCCTGCCGATAGCTTTGGCAAATCAGATAAGCCGAACCCAGGTAAATCTACACGGATAATACGATAATCATCTTTCATCAATTCAGCGAGTTTATTGAAATGAGTATATGAGCCACCCAGGCCGTGAATCATTAAGACAGGTGTGCCTTTGCCTTCATCGGTGTAATGAACTTCTGCTTCGTTCCAATGCAGAAAGTGGGAGTGGGGCGAACTTAGTTCTTGCTTTACATCTTGTTTTGGAGTTGTTATATCAGGGTGAAAAACCAACAACAACAATGGAATTGTAATGATACAGATTAGGATAACCAACAGTTTTCTCATTGCTACAATGGTTTACACAACGTTAAAATCTTTATGCTGAAAATGCTTTACAGTATTTCTATACGTGGTATTCAAGCGCGGATAAAGCGTTACGTTTTTGCCGTTGCGATCTAAATACCAACTTTTGCAACCCGATGCCCAAACAGTTCCGGTAAATTGTTTTTGCAGAGCTTCGTTGTATTTATTTTGAATTTCTTGTTTTACATCAAGCGCAGCATTTGTAGGCAATTTTTCAATAGCGTTGATGTATTGCATTAGATAAGTTACTTGCGACTCCATAATATCTACTACGGAGTTGTGTCCTAAGCCGGTGTTGGGGCCCAAAAGCAAACCGAAGTTTGGATATTGTGCTACTGTAATGCCGTGATATGCCGCCACACCATTTTGTTGCCAATGTTTAAAAACATCCTGGCCGTTTGTACCTATTAGTTGCATGCCTGTTTGGAAATCCGTTACCTCAAAACCAGTTCCAAAAATTACTGCATCAATTTTGTGTTCTGTACCATCTTTAGTTACAATGCTGTCTTGTGTAAAGTGTTCAATTTCTGAAGTTTCCAGATGTACATTTTCGCGGTTGAAGGTGGGCAGATAATCATCTGATTTCAATACACGTTTACAGCCAAGCTTGTAGTTAGGAATAAGCTTTTCGCGTGCGATTTTGTTTTGTACCACATTGTAATTGCTAAGAGAAACCTTTGTTGCAATGCTATGCACCAATTTATTGCCAATAAACCCTAAGCCTATCAACTCATTAAAAAAGTATTGGAATTTTCTGTTGGCTCTTTGCAGCACTGGAAAAGTAGCGTAAACACGTTTTCTGAAACCAGAGTTTTTTTTGCTGTGGCGAAAGGCAATCCATGCAGGTGTTCGCTGAAACACCACCAAACTTTTTACTATTGGCGCAATTGCGGGAACAATCTGTACGGCACTTGCTCCAGTTCCAATTACAGCAACTCGTTTGTTATTCAAATCATAAGCATGGTTCCAGCGCGATGAATGAAATTGCTCGCCTTTAAAATTTTCCAATCCTTTGAAATTGGGAACTATCGGGCGGTTCAATGGACCGATTGCTGCAATCAACACTTTTACAGTAACGATTTCGCCATGTTGATTTGTTACTTTCCAGAATCCATTTTCGCTAATAAACTCGGCTTTGATAACATTGAAGTTAAAACGTGTGTTGTTTCGCAGTTGGTGCTTATCTGCAACACTTTTCATATACGCCCAAATTTCTGGCTGTGGTGCATAAGTTTCCGACCAGTTTGGATTTGGTTCAGAAGCAATACTGTATAAATCTGATTGCACATCGCAGGCACAGCCCGGGTAGGTGTTTTCGCGCCAAGTGCCGCCCACTTCATCGGCACGTTCAAAAATTACGAATGAATGGCGTTCACTTTCTTGGAGGCGCAGTGCCGCAATCATGCCGCCAAAACCTGCGCCAATAATACCAATCTGAAAGTCTGCTTGCATAATAATATTTGATTTGTTGCACGAAGTTGACAAATAAATGGAATAGCACATTTTGGCTGAGATGAAAAAAAAATCTCTTGGTTTTCCAACGCTTAATGTTGCTCAAATAATTCCTGAATTGAAAACAGCATAGGTTGCTCGTATTCTTTTTATAGTTGATAAATTTACTTGCTAATGTGTGTAATCGTTCTCTTTTTCGCGCCATGCA
>CAZYXR010000142.1:0-3707 GCA_964650845.1 uncultured Chitinophagaceae bacterium | reverse complement strand
ATTTCAGGAAGCCTACCTTTGTTTACGGGCTTACAGCAACTGCACAATATTCAAAAAACAAAAAACGATTTTCAAGCAGCTTTTTTTGATGCCGAAGAGGCAAAGAATAATATTTCACTAAGCATTACTTCGGCTTTTTTGAATGTAATACTTGCCAAAGAAATTTTGAAGGTGGCAGAACACCAATTAACGCTTACCAACGAACAATTAAGCATTACCGAAAAACGTGTAAAAAGCGGCTCGCTGCCCGAGGCGTCATTGCTTGAATTTCAGGCGCAACAAGCGCGCAACCAAGTGGATATCATCAATGCAAAAAATCAAATTGACTTAGCTGTTTTAAACATGCGCAATTTGCTGCAAATTCCTGTTGAAAGCGGCTTTGAGCTTGCCACTCCGGAAATAAATGCCAACACGCTAAGCCTAAACACACTTACATCTCCAGTAGAAGTTTACAAATTTGCATTAAACAATCAACCAAGTATAAAAAGTGCCGAAGCGCGGTTAGGCAGCGCACTCTCATCGCTGCGTATTTCGCGTGGTGCATTCAGCCCCACTCTTAGTGTGTTTGGGCAGGTAGGCACCAACTATTCGGATCAAAGCAGAAGACCAACTGCCTACGACACATTGCAAATTCCGGGTTTACCACCACAGTACTTTGGAAAAGATTACCAGCTAACTCCATTTGCCGATCAATTAAAACAAAGTCTTAGAAGTGTTGTGGGTATTTCATTAAACATTCCCATTATTAGCAAAGGGCAACGCTTTACAAACGAACAGATTTCAAAAATTCAATTGCAATTGCGCGAGTTAGATTTGCAAAATCGGAGAAACCAATTGCAACAACAAATAACTGAGGCTTATGCAAATGCACGTGCAGCATCGGAATCTTTTATTGCCAATCAAAAAAGTTTAGATGCCGCGCAACAATCGTTTGATGCTATTAAAAAGAGATTTGAAATTGGCTTGGTAACACAATTTGATTTTGAGCGTTCGCGCATCAATGTAATAAGTGCCGAATCGCAGATGCTGCAAGCAAAATACACGTTTGTATTCCGCCAAAAAGTGCTCGATTTTTATCAAGGAAAACCTATAACCTTGCAATGATGCTAATGCCAAGCATCCTTATATTTAGTTTGCATTCAAAAACATTATTCTACGTTCCGACCCAGTTTTATTGGATTTTGCCGCGCATCAAAAATATCAGTAATATAAATCGTATTATCCCGAAAAACATAAATTATTTTATAGTTGCCTTCAATAATTCTTCGGTGAGTATTACCCAAAATATATTCTTCAATTTGACCCAAGTATGGATTATGTGTAAGTAGTTCTACTTTGTCATAAATTCTTTGTTCTATTTCTAAAACCTTTTCTGCTGATGCTCCTTGATTCAAAAGAAATTTCATGTTATCAATAAGACTGCATTTAGCAAGGTCTGTGTAAACAATCTTCATTTTGCTTGCGCCTGCTCTATCGCTTTAATCAATTGCACTCGCACTTCTTCTCTAGAAAAAACCCTCCCATTCTCAATATCATCAGCAGATATTTGTGCGCGACTATTCAGCACTTTTTTCAACTCTTCGTCATTGTTAGCCTCTTTGGTAGCTTTCTGTAGTAAAAAATCAATGTATTCCTCTGCTAATGATTTCAGATTATCAGGCAACAACCCAATTTTTTCGGCAAGTTCCGTCTTTTTCATGTTTCGAATTTACACATTCTAAAAGAAACAGTATAGAGATAATGTTGTGATAGATTAGTAAAATGACAACATTTTCATCTGCGGTTAATTATTCCGTTTTATGTATAATATTGTTGCTTTAAACAACTGATGAAAAATAACAAACTTATTTACTGGCTTTCGGGCTTTGTAGTTTTGCTGATTGTTTTCGCATTGATAGCAAAAAAGCAAGGCTGGATTGGCAATAGCAGTGGCAAGCTGGTAGCCACCGAAAAAGCACAATTGCGCTCTATTGTAGAAACTGTAACAGCAAGCGGCAAACTAACTCCGCTAACCGAAGTAAAACTAAGCTCTGAAGTAAGTGGCGAGGTAATTGTGCTGAACGTTCAAGAAGGCGATTCGGTGAAACAAGGTCAATTACTTGCCGAAATCAACCCTTCTATTTACGAATCGTTGGTAACGCAAGCCGAAGCAGCATTAAACCAAATGCGCGCATCGCGCAGCAGCGCAAAGGCAAGTTCCATTCAAGCAAAAGCGCAATACAATCAGGCATTAACGAACTTTAATCGCAACAAAACACTACACGCACAAAAAGTAATTTCCGATTCGGAATTCGAAGCTGCAAAATTGCAACTTGAGCAAGCAGATGCCGGTTTAAAAACTGCCGAAGAGCAAGTTAATGGCGCTTCATTTAATATTTCGAGTGCCGAAGCGCAAGTAAAACAAGCAAAAGAAAACCTACTGAAAACAAAAATTTACGCGCCCATAGGCGGCATTGTAAGTTTAGTAAATGTAAAATTGGGCGAGCGCGTAGTAGGTACAGCGCAAATGACGGGTACAGAAATTATTCGCCTTGCCGATTTAGAAAATATGCTGATTCAGGTAGATGTAAATGAAAATGATGTATTGCGTGTGCACCTCAACGACACTGCCGATGTGGAGGTAGATGCCTACTTGGGTAAAAAATTTAAAGCCACTGTGAATCAGATAGCTTATAGCTCATCATCTGCTTCTTCATTAGTAAGTTCACAAGCCACAAACTTTACTGTAAAACTTACATTGCTGAAAGATTCATACAAAGAATTGATAGATATAGAAAGAGGTTTGCGCTATCCATTTCGGCCGGGCATGAGCGCAACAGTAGATGTAAAAACAGCTTCAAAAAACAATGTACTTACGGTACCAATTCAATCGGTTACCATTCGCGAAGAAGAAGAATCGAAAGAAAAAAGATTGAAAGATGTAGATAACAATACCGGAGCAACAACCGACAAAAAGAAGGTAAAAGAAATGGTGTTTACTATTGACAAAAACAAGGTAAAAGCCATTGAAGTAAAAACAGGTATTCAAGATGCCAACTACATTGAAATTGTAGAAGGATTAAAAGATAATAGCGAAGTAGTAAAAGCACCTTTTAAGGCAATAACAAAAACACTTAAAGATGGCGACTTGATTAAAATAGTTAGCGAAAAAGAACTATTCAAAAATCAAGAAGAGGAAGAATAACAAAGCCCTAAAAGGCTTGTAACTCAACCAACTGTTTGTAAATACCATTGTGCGCCATCAAACCAATATGATTGCCACGCTCGGCAACTGTGCCATCCTTTAACACCACAATTTCATCGGCATATTGAATAGTAGAAAGGCGATGAGCAATAACTACCGAAGTTCTGCCTTTCATCAGTTTATTCAGCGCTTCTTGAACCAGCTTTTCCGATCCTGAATCGAGCGATGAGGTAGCTTCATCTAAAATCAAAATTGGCGGATCTTTCAACACCGCACGAGCAATGGTTAAGCGTTGTTTTTCGCCACCGCTCAATTTACTTCCTCTATCGCCAATAAATGTATCGTAACCATGTTCGAGGTTCGAGATAAACTCGTGCGCATTGGCAACTTTGGCTGCGGCAACTACCCTATCTTTTGTTGCACCCGAAAAACCAAACGCGATATTATTAAACACCGTATCGTTAAACAAAATTGACTCTTGCGAAACAATGCCAAACAAATTTCGAAGGTCGCTCAATCTGTA
>CAZYXR010000141.1:0-3787 GCA_964650845.1 uncultured Chitinophagaceae bacterium | reverse complement strand
GCACACGAGCACGCAAGGTAACACCTAAAAAAACCGAAGAAAAACCGGAGGAAGTTCAAGTCGAACCAACTTTAACCCCAAGCAATGAGCAACAAGCAGAGTTACCTTTAGAAACAGCACAAGAAACTCAAGTTCAACAAGCCAATAACGAAAGCAACACTTCTGCCGAAACTACTACAGAAGAAAGCAAACCACAAGAAGGCGAACAAACTTCTAAGGAACAACATCAGCAAAAACGCGACAAATTCCAACAAAATCAACAACGCCAGCAAAATCAGCGTCAAGAAGCACGTCCAATATTTAGTGTAGAAACCGATGCCGTTATTGAATGATGCCCGATGGTTATGGCTTTTTACGCAGTAGCGACTACCAGTATTTGAGTTCGCCCGATGATATTTATGTTTCGCCATCGCAGATAAAACTTTTTGGCTTACGTACTGGCGATACGGTTCACGGCTATGTGCGTCCTCCAAAAGAAGGCGAAAAATACTTCGCATTATTAAAGGTAGATTTATTGAATGGCAAATCGCCCGAAGAAGTTCGCGACCGAGTGCAATTCGATTACCTTACTCCATTGTTTCCACAAGAACGCTACCATCTTTCCGATCGCAATTCAAACAATATGACATTGCGCATGATTGACCTGTTTGCACCAATTGGGAAAGGACAGCGCGGCATGATTGTGGCACAACCCAAAACCGGAAAAACAACCATTTTAAAGGAGATTGCAAACGGTATTGCAGCTAATCACCCCGAGGCGTATTTGATTGTGTTACTGATTGATGAACGCCCCGAAGAGGTTACCGACATGGAACGCAGTGTTCGAGCAGAAGTAATTGCATCTACATTTGACGAGCCGGCCGATAAACACGTAAAAATTGCAAACATTGTTTTGGCTAAAGCAAAACGTTTGGTTGAATGCGGACATGATGTGGTGATTGTATTGGATTCAATAACCCGTTTGGCACGCGCTTACAATACGGTTGCCCCTTCATCGGGCAAAGTATTAAGCGGTGGTGTAGAAGCAAATGCCTTGCAAAAACCAAAGCAATTTTTTGGAGCAGCCAGAAAAATAGAAAAAGGCGGCTCACTCACCATCATTGCAACAGCTTTGATTGATACAGGCTCAAGAATGGACGAAGTGATTTTTGAAGAATTCAAAGGCACCGGCAACATGGAATTGCAGTTAGATAGAAGACTTTCTAACAAGCGAATTTATCCGGCAATTGACGTAGTATCGTCTTCTACAAGGCGCGATGATTTATTGCTCGACCGCGATGTTATGCAACGCATGTGGGTTTTGCGTAAGCATTTAGGCGACATGAATGCCGAAGAGTCTATGACGTTCTTGCTACAACAAATGAAAGGCACTAAGAGTAATGAGGAATTCCTGATTGGCATGAACGGCTAATAGTATTGTTGCTCGCCAGTAAAAAAATCATTTAAACCAATTTGCTTTTTGAAAATCAAGGCTAAGGTTAAATTTTCATAGCGATTGAACTCAGCAACTTTCAATTGTTATTTTAGCATTAAAGTATTGCCAATATTATCATGAAAAAAACTGCATTTTTAATTTTAGCAATTTTCTCAGCCGTATCATTTTCGGCACACAAGCCTGCTGCCGAAAAAATAAATTGGATGACATGGGAGGAAGCGCAAGAGGCTCAAAAAAAACATCCTAAAAAGATTTTTGTTGATGTTTATACCGACTGGTGCGGTTGGTGCAAAAAGATGGATGCAACAACATTTTCGCATCCCGATTTGATAAGGTATGTAAACGAAAAGTATTATGCCATAAAGTTCAATGCTGAACAAAAAACACCTATCACTTTTAATGGCAAGGAATATAAATTTGTTCCGCAAGGTGGCAGAGGCTACCATGAATTAGCAGCGCATTTAATGGGTGGAAAAATGAGCTATCCAACCACGCTTTATTTAGATGAACAAGCAAATATGCTTTCGCCAGTGCCGGGATATTTAGACCCGACTACTTTTGAAACAATCATCACTTATTTTGGCAGCAATTCATTCACAAAAACTAAGTGGGAGGATTATCAAAAGAATTTCAAAAGCAAACTTTAATCGGCTTCAACCCAATCATTTTGGAGCAGTATCTTACTATTCTTTTCTTTTTCATATTTGGTTTAGCAGGGGGCTTTTTAGGAAGCATATTGGGTGTAGGCGGGGGCATAATATTTGTTCCGATATTAACACACTTCATTCGGCTATTAGGCGTGGAAGGCGATGATTTAGTAAAATGTGTATTGGCAAATTCACTGCTAACAATTGTATTTACAGGGCTTTCGGCAAGCTACAACCAATACAAGCAAGGCACTTACTATTGGCGACCCGTGATGCTTACAGCTTTAGCCGGCATGGTTTCATCAATTGCTGTTACATGGGCAATCACATCGGGCAGCTGGTACAACAAACAATTGTTTTCACTAATTTTCATTTCTCTTTTAGTAACAGTTTCGTTGAGGGTGTTTCTAAAACGTAAGCAAACAATTGATCAAATTGCTTTAGAAACAATTCCCCCAATAAGATTCGCGATGGTTGGTTTGGGTGCTGGCATTGTAACTGCACTTTCGGGCTTAGGCGGTGGTTTAGTAATGGTTCCGGCATTCAGCTTACTGCTTAAAATAGACATCAAAAAATCTATTTCTATTTCAACAGGTGTGATACTTTTTTTTGCATTACCACTCACACTATTGTATTTGTATAAACAACCAACTGTATTCCCATCAACAGTTTTTCATATTGGGCATGTAATACCGCAGCTCGTGCTACCAATGGGTATTGGCGTTGTAGTTGCATCAAAGTTTGGCGTAAAAGCTGGCTCTCGTTTGTCTGAAGATAAGCTAAAACTTATGTTGTTGCTTTTGGTAATGACCGTTACCATTAAAATGCTGTGGGAAACTTTCGCTCACGCATAAATTTTCGAACTTTCGTCTTGATGTTTTTTGGTTTTCGTGTAGTAAATACTCACATTTAATTCATAACCAATCAGCAACACAAACGAATTGATGTTAAACCAAATCATCATCAACATTACTGTTCCTATGGAACCAAAAATCGTATTGTACCGATTCAAATGTGTGATATAAAACGAAAAACCCAATGATGCTAAGATGGACATCAATGATGCAACAGTAGAGCCTGTAGAAATGAAACGATACTTCTTTTTTGTGGATGGACCATAGTAGTAAATCATAGAAATAGAAAAAAAGAAAAGCAACACGATAATAAAGTAGCGCAAAAAGTTGATAATAAATCGCGTGAAATAGTTATCAATATCCAAATAACTGAATGCAAAACGAAACAAATCTTGCCCAACAACTATCAATACAATCGAAAATAAAAACATTAAAACTAATAACACTGTTAGTTTAAAAGCCACCAAGTGGGTTTGGAAAGTATTGCGCTTTTTATAGTGGTCGTAAGTTTTATCAAACGATGCCATCATAGCAATTACACCTTGCGAAGTAAGATAGCCGGAAAGTAAAAAAGACCCTGTCAATAAATCGCCTCTTCGCTTCAACAACAAATCGTTGATGTTGCCAAAAATAAAATTGTAAAACTCGCCCGATGGTAAAATTGCTTTTAATAGCCCCTCCACATTTTCGGCACTCAGGTATTCAATATTCAAAAATGGAATGAGCGAAAAAACAAATATCAAAGCCGGAAACAAGGCTAAAAAGAAACTAAACGCAATCGCCTTGCTACGAATTGGTAATGAATTCTTTTTTATCTCTTCAAGAAAAAAAATTGCAACATCATACACAGG
>CAZYXR010000140.1:0-3789 GCA_964650845.1 uncultured Chitinophagaceae bacterium | reverse complement strand
GCTTTAGAGCAAATTGATTTTTCAAACGAAGCCTTAATCAACAATTTAATTGATGCTACCTTGAATCCAAACTCGCGATTATCTAACCCGGCTCAAAGCACTATTCGCAATTTTCTGAAACAAAACAAGTTTAAAGAAAACTTCAATGCCGTAGTTGCCATGCGCGAATGGCAAGACTGGGAAAAGAAAATATTAGACAACTTGTTGCTGAAGTAACAACTACAATCCATTCAACATTTCCACCACATTTTCTTCTTTAGAAGTGCTTTGTGCTGCAAGCAACTTTCCATTTTTAAAGGTTGCGAAAAATGGAAGATTATCCACTCCCGCAAGTTTTCGTGCTTCGGGGCTTACCTCGGCATTAACTTCCAAAAAAGCAATGCCGGCAAAGCGTTCATCGTTAGAAAGTCTTTTGTATTTAGGCGCAAAAAGTTTGCAAGAGCCACACCAATCTGCAAAATACTTTACTATCACTTTTTCGTTTGCTTGAATTGCCTGTGCAAAATCACTATCTGTATGTAATGTAACTGCCATTATATTTTTCTATTTTAAATTGCGCTCAAATTAAACCTTAAAAAGCCTAATTGAAAAAAGAAAAACTGCAATGAAAAAAAGAACAAGCAACACCTCGCTCAAGCACCTGCATTCGTTATGTAAAAAACCGAATCTGCTACTCTCGATGCCCATAGCTGTTGCATTACTACTATCTGCGCTTATGATACAGAGCTGCAGTTTTTCTAAAAAGAGAGAAGATGTGTTAGATTTTTTGAAGCGGCTGCCCAATAAAATGATTGCGCAAAATGGCGACACACACAAGCTAAAAAGCCCCGAGCTATTAAAAAAATATTACGAGCAGCAAGCTGCACTTACAGCACTTGCCGAAAAAGATTCGCAAGCTGCGCGCGACCGCAGAATGCTGCTGCAAATGTTGCACTATGCCGATAGTTTAGGTTTGGATGTAGATGACTATCACGCAAAATATTTGCGCGACTACGAGCAAAATATCTTTAACCCAAACTATGATTATGAAGAAAACTTGTTGGGCAGCGAGGTGGTATTGGCCGATGCTGCTCTTTCATTTTTGTTTGATGTTGCCTATGGAAAAAACATCAAGCAAATTGAGTTTAATGGAGTGGACTTGAATATAGACTCGGTGCGTATTTCTAATGCTTTAACGCAAGTGCTTTCTTCGCGAAACTGGAAAGCTGTTACAGATACTCTTGAACCAAAAATGCCCGAGTATCTACAGCTAAAAGCCGCTTACAATCACATGCGTAATTACATACACACTCATGCCGAAGCCGACTCGATGAACTGTGTTGCAGGTGCATTGCAAACAATTTCCACAAAACTTATTGCCTTTAATCTTTTGCCCGAAAATGCACTTGCCGATTCGTTTGACGCGGAACAGGTAAAAGCTGCCATCAAAACTTTCCAACGCATTGTAAGCATTGACACCACAGGCGTTGCCGATAAACGCACGCTTGCCGAACTAAACTTTCCTTTGCACAAAAGAGTAGAGCAGTTAAAATCTTCATTAAACTATTGGCGGTGGACGGGCAGGCTCAATGAGCAGGAATTTATTTTTGTAAATCTGCCCGCAGCGTATCTGCGAATTGTGAATCGCGACTCTGCCAGCGAAATGGGCATGCGCGTAATTGTAGGCAAACCAGGTACGCGCACTCCTTCATTTACGGCTTATGTTTCTAAGGTGATTACTTACCCGTATTGGACGGTTCCGTTTTCAATAGCTACCAAAGAAATGCTGCCC
Organism: uncultured Chitinophagaceae bacterium; assembly: GCA_964650845.1. Lineage (GTDB taxonomy): Bacteria > Bacteroidota > Bacteroidia > Chitinophagales > LD1 > UBA7692. The sequence goes on along the minus strand of CAZYXR010000140.1, from coordinate 2,018 downwards.
AAAATTCAAAAAGATGTAGGCTATTTAGAGCGCAATAACTTTCAGGTATTAGATAAAACAGGCAAAGAGATAAACCCCGCTTCGGTAAACTGGCAATCGGTTTCAAGAAAAAACTTTCGCTACACCTTTCGCCAAAGTACAGGCTGCGACAATGCCCTTGGCGTAATGAAATTTGATTTGAACAGCCCTTACAGCATTTACCTGCACGATACCAATAACCGCACTCTGTTTAAGAATAATAATAGGCATCTTAGCCATGGCTGTGTACGTGTAGAAAAACCATTTTTCCTTGCCGAATATTTATTGGGAAACTCAGTAGATACAAGCTACTTGAATCAGTGCTTGCGCACCGAAACACCAAAAGACCATAAGCTGAAACAAAAATTCCCTGTGCTTATTTTATACCTTACTGCCGATGTAAATGCAGATGGTGAATTGCGCTTTTACAAAGATGTGTATGGTTATGAAATGTAAACCAACATTACCACTGAAGCATTATTACATGCATAAGCTTTAGCAAATAAATCAAGTCAAAACTTTATTCAAATATCTTTGCAACAATGAATTACAGTTCATATCGTTTTAAGTTTATGAGGCTTCTACTTGGTTTTTTATTGTCATTCTTGTTATCAAATACTTTTGCTCAAGCACCAAAAGGTAAGCCGGTATCTCAGCTTCCTAATCGCCCTCAAGTAAGCAAACATGATCTCAAAAAAATAAACTCAATTCAAGACACACTTCAACTTCTTAGCACAGCCATTCTATATGATTCGGTAGATGAACAAAAAAAGAAGGCTTGCTACGATTTTATTCCGGCTTTTGTGCGTGCTCTAAAAATCAACAACTCGTTTTATTTTCCATTCGATTCGCTGTTGCACATTTCAAAAGTATATGCGCCAGATAGTGCATTTCGCATTTTTACTTGGCAGTTGCAACAACGCAATTCATTTCGCTACTATGGTGTTATTCAAATGCGTTCAGGCGCATTGAAGATGTTTCCATTGGTTGATAAAGGCGATATATTGGAAACACACACACAAGAAATTTTGAGCCATAATTCTTGGTATGGCTGCTTGTATTACAATGTTTTACTACATGTAGTGAATAAGAAAAAACATTACACCTTATTTGGTTACGAGCGAGCAGATATTCTTGCCAAAAGAAAAGTGTTGGAAGTGCTTTCGTTTAATGAAAGAGGCGAACCGGTGTTTGGCGCACCCATGTTTTACTTTAATTATTCCGACTCATCGCGGTTAAAAATGAGCGACACGCTCAACCGATTTTTTATTGAGTACAAAGCAAAAGCAACCCCTACCATGAACTATGATAAAAACTTGCAAATGATTGTGTACGATCACCTAACGCCTCCCAGCGATAAGGCTCGCGATGCCTATTTTACTTATGTACAAGATGGCACTTACGAAGGTTTTAAATGGGTTAGCGACCACTGGCAATGGATGGAAAAAGTGTTTTCTTTTTCGATAGACGAAGATGATAATCCACCTATTCCGGCACCACTTTTTGGCACACCGCGCAAGCAACCAGAGTTACCAAAATAAAATTCTTTATGCGGTTCTTTGTTTCATTGCTTCGTAAAAAACAACCCCTGCGCTTACACTTACATTTAGCGAATCGAAGTTTGAAGCCATAGGTATCAACAGCATTTCGTCACACTGCTTCATAACAATATTGCTTACCCCTTCGCCCTCATCGCCTAACACAATTGCCGCTGCCGGGTTAAAATCAGCATCGGCTACTTTTACTTTTGCCTTTTCGGAAGTAGCATAAACTTTCAACCCATGAGCTTTCAAGTATTTCACGGCAGTTGCAATGTTCTCAACCTTGCAAATCATTAGTTTTTCTAAAGCTCCTGCGCTTGTTTTAATAGCCTCGGGGCTAATTGGTGCGCTGCCTTTGGCGGCCATTACTATTGCTTGCGCTCCAAAGCAATAAGCCGACCGAGCAATAGCTCCAAAATTTCCTACATCGGTTACACCATCCAACACTACTACAAAAGG
>CAZYXR010000139.1:0-3822 GCA_964650845.1 uncultured Chitinophagaceae bacterium | reverse complement strand
GATGGCACAACTGCAACTTGTAGCCAAGTTTTCGATAACGGAACTAATGTAGGCATAGGCACACCTTCTCCATCTTTCGCTTTAGATATTAACTCTACTGGAGGTGTAAAAGTGCCCGTAGGTAATACCTCATCACGACCAGCTTCGCCTGTAGCAGGGGTTACCCGCTTTAACACAGATACAAAAGCTCTTGAATTTTACGATGGTACAAAATGGGTTTCTGGCAACATGGAACAAACACCTGTAGGAACCATTGTGCCTTTTGGCGGAGGTACTGTGCCATCAGGATGGTTACTTTGCGATGGCGCATCTTATGCTAACAGTACGTATCCTGAATTGCAAGCATCGATTGGCTGCTCTTGGGGTTGTAGCGGAAGTAATTTTAATGTACCCGACTTGCGAGGACGTTTTTTGCGTGGTGTAGATGGAGGTGCAAACAACGATCCTGATAAAGCAGGGCGCACTGCCATAGCTACTGGAGGGAATGTAGGAAACCTCGTTGGCTCAGTTCAAGGTGATGCTATTGCTACACATACACATAGTGTAAATGGCACTACTTCCTCAAATGGAGCACAAACTACTAGTGGCGAGAGCGGGCATACACATGGTATTGACCCTCCTAATACAAGCACTAGTACAAATGGAAATCATAGTCATAATTTATGGGCATCAAATCATGATCAAAACAATTCATCTTCTCAAGGATATCCTTACAATAATGTTCATAATACCGTGCGCACATCAGACAGAGGTAGAAGTTACCTTGTATCTGCATTAGATGCTGCTGGCGACCATGCCCATACAGTCGATATTGGCGCTTTTACCTCTGGTGGTAGTTCTGGACACACACATACCATATCCGATCACTCCCATACATTTAGTGGCACATCAGGCAATCCTTCAAGTGGAAATTCAAATGAGAATCGCCCTAAAAACGCCAATGTTAATTATATTATCAAAGCAACATCATCTTCTACTACCGCAGTAGTTTCAGCAAATATCCCTTCGGGTGTTTTAGGGCAAACGCTCTACAACAATGGTTCTAATTGGATAGCGACTTCAAACTTGTATCACAACAATACCAACGTGGGAATTTCAACCTCAGTTCCATATCAAAAACTTGACATCAACGGGGGTATAGGTTTTTCTGGTAGTGGATTGAATTCTGCTGATAAAAAATTGTATTCGCCAGCAGATGGCGATCTGGAATGGATGACTCACAATGGAGCTGGAGTTCACGGATTTGCAGTTAGTCATCAAGGTACTAAAGCCGTTTATCTTAACACATCTGGTAATAGCTATTTAACTGGAGGCAATGTTGGTATCGGGGTAACGAATCCGGGTGCAAAAGTCGTTATTACAAATTCCACTTCACAACCAGCATTAAGTGTAGCCGATGGTGGAGAAGATAATGGTGCTGCATACGGCATGGTAAATCTTACCCGCCCTGCCGATGTAACCCGCGCACATTTGGCATTCATTCGCTCTGGTAATTATGTGTGGCAAATGGGTTATGTACAAAACAGTAATAAATTGGGTATTTTCCCTTGGAATTTTACTGGCACACAAGGTACACCCACTATGACTTTTGACGGAGGTAACGTAGGCGTTGGAACAGAATCGCCCAATGCTGCCGCTGTTTTGGATGTGCGCAGTACCAATAAAGGCTTTGCTATGCCTCGCATGACCTCGGCACAACGTAAAGCGATTGCTTCTCCGATAGATGGCTTGCAGGTTTATGATACCGACTTAAAAGGATATTACTACTGGAATGGAGCAAAGTGGGATTGTGTTTCCACACCGGCAGGAACAGTTGCTCATTTTGCAGGAAGTAGCGCACCAACCGGATATCTGCTTTGCAATGGAGCCGCTGTAAACCGAACAACCTATGCAGAGTTGTTTAGCGCTATAGGAACTACTTATGGCGCAGGCGATGGCTCTTCTACATTTAATTTACCCGACCTTAGAGGAGAGTTCATAAGAGGTACAGATAACGGACGAGGCGTTGATGCAGGAAGAGGTAATGGCTCTGCACAAGCGCAAGATTGGAAAGGATTTTGGATGACCAACACCTTACAAAATGTCAATACTGGATATTCTCACGGACCAGTAGATATGGGCAAATCTACTTCAGGGTATGTTGGAAACTTGTTTACCGGAAAATGGGAGAATAATTCTGCTTCTATTGGTACAAGGTGGGATGGCTCGGAAATCCGCCCCAGAAATGTTGCCATGCAACCTTGTATAAAATATTGATATAACAGCCTTGTACTATTGTCAAAACCAACAAGTATAGATTACATTGAATACTACACTTGTTGGTTTTGTGGCTTTAATAAACAACAGCAAAGCATCATACCGATTATTTCCCACTCATAACACACTATCAAAACAATAAATAGCTTTGCAAGAAAAGTTTTGAATATGGAGCAGTTAAAATCGGTTGCCTTACTTTTGTTATTAGTAATTGTGTTTGCCGCAAGTAGTTGCAAGGAAGAAAAAAAAGACACCAAAAAAGATACAGATCCCAACTCGCTTGATGCTACAGTGGGCTTTGGAGTTTTGAATAAAGCTAAAGGAATATGGAATGGTTCGGTATCATCTACTACCCTATTAGGCGGCTTTCCTGAATTTGTAGTTGACTTTCGCCCAATATCCGAAAATCAAGTTTCGGCAAAAAACGAACTTGATACCTTGAATGATATTTTCATGTCGTTTTTTATTGCAAAGTACAACAACCAGTATCGTGTTGCATTTAGAAATGGTGGTTCATTTAATGGCACCACCCGCGTTTCTTATTTTTTAGCCGATAGTGTTTCTGAAACTTCATCGCTATCGTACTATCGTTTCTCCGAAGTGATAAAGGGAAAAAACAGAGCTTTTACCGAAGTGATTTTCCATAGCGACAGCATGATTGTAAAATCTTATACCAACAGATATAATTCTATTTCTAATGCCGTTTTACACATGCAGTGGCGAGCAAAACTGCAAGACACCACATCGTGCGCTGCGGCAGTAGCCGCATTTGGTTTTCCCAAAAAGAGTTTAACAAAAGATTTTTCCACCTCATTCAATGGTGCGCAGGAAGCTATTTTTTTCTCGGCAGTCGGTGGTGTAGATCCTTTCCCCGAAAGCGATCAACCGTATCTTGGCAAAGCCAATATCAGCTATAGTGTTTCGGGTTTTACACCCGACCCTGCTAAACATATTTTTTTGTTGCTTACTACCCAACCGCTTATTTCGGGCTCTGCACCCAATGTTGCAAACATGAAGTATCGCTCGCGTTATGTAACATTAAATGCCGGTAATAATGACTTCGTTTTTAACTACATGCATCCGGACACTTACTATTTATATGCACTTTACGATACCGATGGCAACAAAACTTTCAGCAGTGGCGATTGGGTAAGCACAACCAACACTACTTTCACCTTAGGTTCTAAAGAAGAAAAAAGCGAATCAACAACCATCAATTTCAAAGTACCTTAACGATGTTTCATAGTGATGAATATTAAAAATCATCGCCATTCTTTATTGGTTCAGCGGGCAATATTGCTGCGGCTTTGGTAGGTAGCTCAAGTACAATTTTTAATTTATCTAAGCCTTTTTGCTTATCGGCACCCAACATAGATTCCATGCTTAAACCAAAAAGACGACCCAAAGGATAACTGAGCGGACCTTTGCTTACCCAGGTCAATTGCGTTCCTCGCTCTGTTTTTTCTAACAGCCAAATATCGTCTGCTTTTGACTTAAATGGTTTTATGAATTCCAGCTTTGCCACCACCCCATTTGCTACCGATGCCGACTCTATGGTAAGCGAAC
>CAZYXR010000138.1:2670-3972 GCA_964650845.1 uncultured Chitinophagaceae bacterium | reverse complement strand
GAGTGCCATCGAATACTTTGTGTGTTGTGTGTTGGTTTTTAAAAAATCGAGCCACAAAAGAGCCACGGTAAGTTCAGCAATAAAAAATGCTACATCGCGCGAGGCTGCTATCAGTGCTTTTGGCGAAGACACATTACCAACAAAGCTGAAAAGCACCTCTACTTTTTGTGAAATTATTGCTTTTTGATTTTCTAATTCAGGCACATTAACCTCGGCCAATAAATGATGAGCAAATGCTTTAAAAGCAGCTAATCCATTTTCTTTTTCGGCAGCACGCAGCATATCTAACGACAGCACATTTGTAGTACCTTCCCAAATACTAAGCACCTGTGCATCGCGCAGCATCGAGGGAATTCCGCTATCTTCTAAATAGCCGATGCCGCCAAATGTTTCGATGTGTTCTGAAGCATACTGAATGGCTTGCTTGGCGGTAAACAATTTTGCTACCGGAGTAAGAAATCGCAACAGCGATTTTTCGTTATCGGTGGCAACATCACACTCTTCTTTACCCAGCAAGCGAACCAAAAAAAACGCCAACAGTGCATTACTTTGATAGGCTATTTCCATTTCGCGCAATGTTTTTTGATGCAGCGAATGCTGCTCAATTTTTTGCCCAAAAGCCTCGCGCACCGAGCCATAAGCCTTGCTTAATGCAAAAGCCCTGCGCAGATACGAAACAGCACTTATGGTGTTGTATATTCGTGTAATGTTGAAGAGCGTAGAAATAGTTTTTACACCCTTGCCCTTTTCGCCTACCAATTTTGCTTTTGCTCCGGTAAGCATCAACTGTGCCGTAGGCAAGGCGCGTGTACCCAGTTTATCTTTTAGTGCTTCTACCTCAATGCCATTCAACGAGCCATCATTGTTGCGAATGGGCAGGTAAAAAAGCGAAAGCGGTGCGCGCTTACCGGTGGCGAGCTGCTCGGTAGAAGCTAATGTGAAAGCCATATTGGCGGTAATAGCAGAAGTAAACCATTTGTGCCCGCGCAATACATAATCTTCGCCATCGGGTGTGGCAAAGGTCATTGAGCGCGACACATCGGAGCCGCCCGTGCGTTCGGTCATCCATTGGCCGCTGGTTTTAAAAGTTTCGGGGCTGCGGGCAGTTAAACCTTTGTAGGCATGTTCTTTAAGAAAAGTGTTTCCATACAATTCTATCAATCGGGCGGCACCATCTGTCATAGCCAATGGGCAGGTGTATATTGCCGAAGAAGCAGTAAAGAGATATAATTTTACAAACTGATAAAGCCGCGAATGCTCGGCATACTTTCTTTCGTAGCCTATAGCTACCAAGCCATCTTC
>CAZYXR010000138.1:0-2633 GCA_964650845.1 uncultured Chitinophagaceae bacterium | reverse complement strand
AGCTACTTTTTCTAAATTCAACCAGCCTTGCGTTACTTTAATTTCATCTACACGGTTGCCCCACGCGTTGAATTGTATCAGCTCGGGTTTATTCACTTCGGCATCGCGCGCCCATACTAAAAATTCGCTTGCCACACGCTTTCCAAACTTCGTCAAATCGGGTTTAACTTCTGCTAAGGCTGCGGCAGGAAAATAGCAGTGCAAATAATGTTGCAAAAATTCATCATCGGTAAATTCATTATTCAATGTTGGTAGTTGCTGAACAAAATCGGAATACGGTGTTGGCTTAGACATAGACAAAGTACTTTTTCTAACACAACAAACCTATACTCTTTCCATCAAGCTGCAAAGCATTCTTCTACATCACTATTTCAGCAACATTTTTTTAAAGAATCTCGAATTGCGCTATCAATGCCAAAACAAGTCTACACTGCTTCACCAGCCGGCTTTTGTTTCAATACACATCTACCACTTTTAAGCGTTGTGCACTATCAACCGCAAGTGTAAACGACATTATTGCGGTATCGCTTGGCGATGTAAACACCACTTCAATTTCCGATTGTGGCGGATTGCCGGGAATGCACAAGTAGCAAATACCACGTGCCGAAAAGTTGCAGCTCAGGTTTATTCTACCGGTAAGTTTTGTAATGTTTTTTAAATGCCCGATGCTATCGGCAGCAATGGGCAAGGGCAGCAAATCGGTCGTTAGCTTATCAATTTCGCTGCCAACCAATGCTATGTTTTTTTCTTGCATACCCCGTTTAAAGGCAGGGCAGTTCATGGTTGGCTGGGGCTGCTCTTTGGTGCAACCACAAAAAACGAGAGTAATAAGGAGTATTGCAACGGTGTTTCTCACTTTTGGCAAATCTATGGGCAACAAATCTACAATCTAAAATTTTCCCGCCTACTTTCGCCACTTTATGGCAAAGCAAAGAACGGTATATGTGTGCCAAAGCTGCGGCACCAACTCGGCTAAGTGGGTAGGCAAGTGTCCTGCCTGCGGAGCGTGGAATACTTATGTAGAAGAGCACATTAATAAAGAAGAAGAAAAAGCTAAAGAAAAACCCTACGCTGCCAATAGCAGCATTGCAGTGCCGGTGTCCATTGGCGAGGTAACTGAGGAAGAAGGCATAAGGCTAAACACGGGCGATGTGGAACTGAACCGCGTAACCGGTGGTGGCATAGTGCCCGGCTCGCTGATATTACTGGGTGGCGACCCTGGTATAGGCAAATCTACCCTGCTACTGCAAGTGGCATTACAACTAAACGGCACTAAAATACTTTATGTAAGTGGCGAAGAAAGCGACCGCCAAATACGCCTTCGCGCTACGCGCATTGGCATCAACAACCAACAGTGCTTTTTACTCACCGAAACAAACACACAAGCCATTTTTAAGCAAGCTGAAATTCTTCAACCCGAACTTATTGTAATTGATTCTATACAAACCTTGCACACCGTATATGTAGAGTCGCCCCCGGGCAGCGTGAGCCAACTGCGCGAATGCACTGCCGAGCTGCAACGCTTTGCAAAAGAAAAAGACATTCCGGTGGTACTAATTGGCCACATTACAAAAGACGGCATGATAGCCGGCCCCAAAGTTTTAGAACATATAGTAGATGTGGTACTGCAATTTGAAGGCGACCGCAACTACACCTACCGCATGTTGCGCACCATAAAAAACCGCTTCGGCTCCACCTCCGAATTGGGCATTTACGAAATGCAAGGCAGCGGCCTGCGCCCGGTTACCAACCCCAGCGAAATCCTATTAACCCAACGCGATGAAGAACTCAGCGGCATTGCCGTAGCCTCTATGATGGAAGGCGTGCGCCCGCTTATGATAGAAACCCAAGCGCTGGTAACACCCGCCTTTTACGGCACACCCCAGCGCAGCGCCACCGGCTTCGATGGCAAGCGCTTAAACATGCTTTTGGCAGTGCTCGAAAAACGCTCGGGTTTTCGCTTTGGCACCAAAGATGTGTTTCTAAACATTGCCGGTGGCCTGCGTGTAGAAGACCCCGCCATTGACCTTGCCATTATTGCGGCCCTCATCTCTTCGTACCAAGACAAGCCCGTTTCGTCTAAAATTGCCTTTGCTGCCGAGGTAGGACTTAGTGGCGAGGTGCGCGCGGTAAGCCGCATAGAACAGCGCATTGCCGAAGCCGATAAACTGGGCTTTGCCACCATGTTTATATCTAAATTCAACAGCAAAGGAATTGACGAATCAAAATTTCAACTGCAGCTTATCCCCATCGGCAAAGTGCAGCAACTGGCCGATTCCCTTTTTTAAAGCAAAAAAACAAGCCATTGCAATAGAAAAAATCAATTGTCACTTTACACCCACAAATACTGCAATACACTTTTCGTACAATACAATCAACAAGACTTAGTTACCACCACTTGCGCTTTAGGCGGTTGCGTTTTACATTGCTGTTATTAAAGCCCAAAACCATTTTGCATTAAAAGCGTATAAAAGTTTCTTGTCTTTGTATCTTTGGCATCAATTTTGCTATTGAACACATAGATTTAAAATCTCTTTATGAAAAAATCACATTACTCACACTAATTGCAACCTTTACTTCTGCACTTTCTTTTGCCCAAACTGGGCGCGTTGGTATTGGCACTTCTACCCCCG
>CAZYXR010000137.1:0-4129 GCA_964650845.1 uncultured Chitinophagaceae bacterium | reverse complement strand
TAATCTGTGAACCACGAATCGTTGATGAGGTAAGAAACTTTTAATGCGCTTCTTTTGGTTTCTATTTCATACTCGTTGTACGAAAGTTTTTTTAGTGCAAGGCTCGCTCCATCAACATTACTTGCCAATAGTTCACTCGCCAAATTACCGGTAGCTACTTCATTAAAGGCTCCGGGCAAATACGATGGAAAAATGAGTTTCACTCTATCGGCATCGGACTTTGGATAAGTGATTGAAACTGCAATTTGATTAGGATTTGTTTTTTGCAATTTGATAACCACATTCACTGTATCAGCTGCATTGGCGCGGCTTGTTGCAAACAGCAACAAAAAGACAAAGCATAACTTATGTGATATAGAGCAATTCACTATATAAAAAATGTTTGGAACTATAAACGTAAAAAAAAGCGTTAGCGTATGTAAGAAAAATTGAAATATTTAGAAATATTCAATTAAGTAACGATAACGCGCATGTTAATACACGCATTGATAGCAGCAACATCTACAAATAGGCTTAAACAAAAAAATACTTCGCTACTCAAACTTGGCAAATGCAAAATATACAGCACCTAAAATAAATGCGAATGAAACTGCATAGTTCCAACGAAAAGGTTCTTTCAAAAACCAAATACTGAAAACGGCAAACACGAGCAATGCGATTACCTCTTGAATAATTTTCAACTGCGTAGCTGTAAATACTCCATATCCGATTCTATTTGCCGGAACTTGCAAACAGTATTCAAAAAATGCAATTGCCCAACTCAACAATATCACTTTCCATAAAGCTATTTCTTGAAACTTTAAATGCCAGTACCAAGCAACTGTCATAAAAACATTAGCAGCAAGCAACAGCAAAATTGTCTTCACCTACTGATGAAAAAGTGTGATTAGCTAAGTATTGTTGATTGAATGCGCAAAAAACTATTTAGCAGGAACTACGTCTTTCCATGAAGTAGGCGTTTGTTTGTTTTTGTATTTAGGGTTTTTCTCCCATTCAAACACACGCTGCTGATCAACATACTTTGCTACAAACGCATCTTTGATGCCTAAACCTCTGATGTCTTTTTTAAGTTTTTCAGCCTCCTCTTCGGTAGAAAAATAGCTAATGATATAGCGTTTTAAACCTTCTACATCTTCGTATCCAATGAACTTTGGTTTATCGAAATTTGAAGTAATGTCGTACTTTTTATAAAACCCGATTTGTACTTTGTAAACCGTTCCCATTGGAATAGTAGATGGGTCATCAACTTTTGGCGCAGGCTTGCTTTCGCACTCGGCTAACAACTTGCTGGCAGTTTGCAGTTGTTGTTCTAAATCGGCACGAGAACCAGCCGCCACGGCAACCTCGTCTTTCAGCCTGCGGATGGTAGAATCATTTGCCGCAAAGGTTTCTTTATTGGCTTCTTTTTCTTGATAAAAAGAAACCAAATCCTTTTTATACGCTTTTAATTCATTTTTCAATTGCTTCTTTTGCGCCTTGGTAAGCGACTGTGCATTTAGGCTAAATCCACCACATACAACTAAAAGTATAATTACAAACCTCATGAGCATTCTATTTTTCTTAATTACAAACTTATAGTTACCCATTTACTTTCACATTAAAGCAATCAACATTTTATGCACACCATACAAAATAGTGTTCTAAGAATTAGTGTTTCATCTAAAGGTGCCGAACTAAATTCTTTGTATCATAAACCCAGCGCAACAGAGCATTTGTGGCAAGCAGATAACAAATGGTGGGGTTGGCATGCACCAAATTTGTTTCCGGTAATTGGCAGGTGTTTGAATGATGAAATTGTTTTGGATAATACAAAGTATGCAATAGAAAAACATGGCTTTGCGCGACATTCTACCTTTCAATGTGTTGTAGAAAAAGAGGATGAGTTGCATTTTCTGCTAACACAAAATGGCACTACCACGAAATCTTTCCCCTTTAATTTCAATTTTAAAATATGCTATCGAATTATTGACAACACACTTGTTCAAACCTATCAAATTGAAAACACCGGAAACTCAACCATGTACTTTTCGGTTGGTGCGCATCCGGCTTTTAATGTGCCTTTTTATGCAAACGAAAGTTTTGAAGATTACACAATAAATTTTGAAAAAGAAGAAGCGCTCGAACGGCATCACATCAATGCAGAAGGTTTTTTTGATGAAAGAAAATCTATAGTTTCCCTCAACGGAAAAATCAATTTACATCCAACATTATTCAAAGACGATGCTTTGATTTTTAAAAATCAACAATCAAAAACACTAAGCATTGAAAGCAGAAACCACAAACAAAAACTCACCGTAAACTTTGGAGATTTTCCATACTTAGGGATATGGACAAAAGAAGGTGCGCCTTTTGTATGTATTGAGCCGTGGCTGGGCTGTGCCGATACGGCAAGAAAACCAAGCAGTTTTAAAGATAAAGAAGGTATATTAACATTAGAAAAGGGTAAAATTTTCTCTACAAAATTCAATATTGCAATTTCGTAATAGAAAGTTACTTTCGGCATCTCAATTTTCAATTTATGTTCAACGCATCTACCGAGTTATTAGAGGAAGTATCATTAGAAACAACCCTGCAGCAGTATCACAAATTGATTATTCACAACGACCATGTAAATACTTTCGACTGGGTGATAGAAACTTTAGTTGCAATATGCGGACACACGGTAGAGCAAGCCGAACAATGTTCTTTGTTCATTCATTACAAAGGTAAATACGCTGTAAAAAGCGATAGCTTTGAAACATTAAAACCATTGAAAGATGCCATCTGCGACAGAGGCATCAATGCTACCATCGAGTAAATGCACAAGCTCGATTAGCAACTGCAATTTTGTTTTGGGCTAAGTAGAAGAATTCTATTGTTACTGCGTTAATAAAGCGGAAATGATTTCATGTATTCATTCACTTCGCTTTTTACTGTATTCAACACAGTTTCGTTTTCAACGGCAACTACAATTCTATCAATCCAATTAGCAACTTGCTCCATATCTTTTTCTTTTAAACCACGGCTGGTAATTGCCGGAGTTCCCAACCTGATTCCCGATGTAACGAAAGGAGATTTATCGTCAAAAGGCACCATGTTCTTATTGGCAGTAATATCTGCAAGCACCAAAGCGTTTTCCGCCTGTTTACCCGAAATGTTTTTATTGCGCAGGTCAATCAACATCAAGTGATTTTCGGTACCACCCGAAATGATTTTATAATCTTTGGCAACCAATACCTTGGCAAGTGCCTGCGCGTTTGCTTTAACTTGCTTTTGGTACACTGTAAACTCGGGCGTAAGTGCTTCGCCAAAAGCAACTGCTTTTGCAGCAATAACATGTTCGAGTGGCCCGCCTTGTGTGCCCGGAAAAACAGCACCATCTAAAACAGCACTCAATGGCTTTAACTCACCTTTCAATGTCTTTTCGCCAAAAGGGTTTTCAAAGTCTTTACCAATCATTATTAAACCACCGCGAGGGCCACGCAATGTTTTGTGAGTAGTGGTAGTTATAACATGGCAATGTGGTACTGGGTCGTTCAATAACTTTGCAGCAATAAGCCCGGCAGGGTGCGAAATATCGGCAAGCAATACTGCGCCTACTTCATCGGCAATGGCACGAAAGGTTTTGTAATCCCAATCGCGCGAATAGGCCGATGCACCGCAAATGATAAGTTTTGGTTTTTCTGCCAAAGCCGTTTCGCGCACTTTGTTCATATCAATCAAACCTGTTTCTTGCTCCACGCCATAAAAAACAGGACGATACAATTTGCCCGAAAAATTCACCGGTGATCCATGCGTTAAATGCCCCCCGTGCGATAGATTAAAACCCATAATGGTATCACCGGGTTTTATGCAAGCCAACATTACGGCAGCATTTGCCTGCGCACCGCTATGCGGCTGCACATTTGCCCACACCGCCCCAAACAACTGCTTAATGCGCTCAATTGCAATAGTTTCAATTTCATCTACAAATTGACAGCCGCCATAATATCGCTTGCCCGGCAAGCCTTCGGCATATTTATTGGTAAGACAACTTCCCATTGCTTCCATTACCTGCGCAGAAGTAAAGTTTTCTGAAGCTATCAACTCAATGCCTTCGCGCTGGCGATGCAATTCTTTTTCGATTAAACTAAAAACGGCTGTATCTTTT
>CAZYXR010000136.1:0-4237 GCA_964650845.1 uncultured Chitinophagaceae bacterium | reverse complement strand
AGTAATAGTTTTTTTGCAGCATTAGAAAACGTGCGTGCCGAACTTTACACCGATGCATATTTTTTTCTGCAATCGGACCCGGCCGCGGCTTCGTTAGAAGAAGTAATAATCACTTACCCCGGCTTCAATGCCATCACATCTTACCGCATTGCACATATTTTGTACAAGCTGGAAGTGCCCATTTTGCCACGTTTAATAACCGAATATGCACATAGCCGCACAGGTATCGACATTCACCCGGGCGCACAAATTGCAGCACCCGTTTTTATAGACCACGGTACCGGCATTGTAATTGGGCAAACCACCATTATTGGCAAAAACGTAAAGTTATATCAAGGTGTAACACTTGGCGCGCTGGCAGTATTAAAAGAAGAATCGGGTAAAAAACGGCATCCGACAATTGAAGATGATGTAATCATTTATGCCGGAAGCTGCATCTTGGGCGGCACCACCGTTGTGGGTCGCAATTCAATAATTGGCGGCAACGTGTTTTTAACCGAAAGCATCCCGCCATTCTCGTTTGCCTATCATAAAAGCGAAGTGAAAATTCGCGACAAAAGCGAAGTGAAATCGCTGATAGATTTTGTGATTTGATTTACTATGTAATCATATTTGTGCTATTCTTACATTCTCTACAAAAACAATAGACAAAAAAATGAAAAAAGTATTTACGCTATTAGCATTGCTTGTTGCAACAACAACAATTTTTGCCCAACAACCACCCAACAATAGTTTTGAATCGTGGCCGGCAAACAACCGCAACCCTACCGGGTGGAGCACCATTGAATCGGCAGCTTATGATGCAAGCCCATTGGCTGGCGCATTACTTTCGGGCAAAAAATTTAGCAACAAAGAAACTTCTGCTGGCGCATATACCGATGGTGCTACAGCCGTAAGTATTGAAAGCGATTCAATTGACCTATCAATTGTAGGGCAAGGCACGAGGCTGTTTCCGGGCATTTTGTTTTTAAGCAAAATAATTGTGAGCATTACTTCCGGCAGTTTCGATTTTGAAGGCTACCCGTTTGCAGCCAAACCCGATTTAATAAAATTCTCTTATAAATATAAACCCGTAGGTGGCGATACTGCTAACTTCTTTGTTGCACTTTCAAAGTTCAATCCGCTGGTTGATAGCTCGGAGTTTATTGCCAATGCGAGCCAAAACCTATTTGAAACTAATGCCAGCGATTGGGATACAGTTTCGTTACCAATAAACTACGACCCACTGTTTCCGGGTGTTACTCCCGACTCGGTTACTATCGGTTTTTTCTCAAATGGATTTAGCGGACACAAAGGTTCAAAACTATGGGTTGACAATGTTCGCTTTGTTTACACCAATCCAAATGGTGTTGTAGAAATTCCTGTTGAAACACCTATGGTAAGTGTATATCCGAATCCGGCAAATAATGTTGTAAACTTCAAAACCGAGTTGAATTTAGAAAACACCATTGCCACTATTTATTCATTAGAAGGCAAACAAGTAGTGAGCAAAGTAATTACAAACAATGTAGCAGAAGTAAATGAACTTTCAGCAGGCAGATATTTTTTCACCCTGCATCGCAGCGGCAAAGCAGTTGGCATAGGCAACTTTAGTTTAGTGAAGTAATTTTTTTCGCCAACAAAAACTATTTACATACATGTTGCAGCCAAAGTGAAAAGCTATGGTTGCAACATTTTTTTAGACCAAAATTTTTAGTTACAAATGAAAGCAAACAACATTTTAGAAACCATAGGCAACACCCCCCACTTACGCATCAATCGGCTATTTGGAGCCGAAGCAAACGTGTGGATAAAATTAGAAAAGGCAAACCCGGGCGGCAGCATCAAAGACCGCATTGCACTAAGCATGATTGAAGATGCCGAAAAAAGTGGCGCACTACAAAAAGGCGGTGTAATTATTGAACCCACATCGGGTAATACAGGCATTGGCCTAGCAATAGTGGCGGCAGTAAAAGGTTACAAATTAGTATTGGTAATGCCCGAAAGCATGAGTGTAGAGCGCAGAAGGTTGATGAAAGCCTACGGAGCTTCATTTGAACTTACTCCACGCGAAAAAGGCATGAAAGGGGCCATTGAAAGAGCGAAAGAATTGGCAACCACCACACCTCTTGCATGGATGCCGCAGCAATTTGATAATCCAGCAAATATTGAAGTGCATGTAAAAACTACGGCCGCAGAAATTCTTGCAGATTTTCCTAATGGCGTAGATGCAGTAATTACGGGCGTGGGCACTGGTGGTCACATCACAGGTGTAGCGCGGGTTTTAAAAACAAAGTTTCCAAACACCAAGGTATTTGCAGTAGAGCCGGCATTATCTGCCGTTATTAGTGGCGGCAGCCCCGGCCCCCACCCTATTCAAGGGCTTGGAGCCGGCTTTATTCCTACCAATTTAGATACCTCTGTTTTAGATGGCGTAATTCAAGTAAGCAAAGATGAGGCTTTTGACTATTCGGTGCGGGCAGCAAAGGAAGAAGCTTTGTTTGGCGGCATTTCGAGTGGCGCAACATTGGCTGCCATAGCACAAAAACTACCCGACTTGCCAAAAGGAGCAACAATACTTGGTTTCAACTACGATACCGGAGAGCGTTATCTTTCTATTGAGGGCTTGTACGAAATATAAATTTGAAAAGATAACAGATGCCTGCTAACAGGCTGAAATTTTTCTGTTAGGTTTGGGCGTGCTATTATTTACATCAAGATTTTTTTTCTTACAGCTACTTTTTATCGGTGCAATGTTGCTTTGCGAAAGCCACCAACTTTTTTCGCAGGTAAGTATTGACATTTCGGCACCTACAAAACTAAGTTCACGAACATCGCGATTTAAGATAATAGGCAAAAATCAAGACGGCTATGTTGTACGGCTGTTTGGCTCGCAAGATGTATTGCAATCGTTCGGCAACGACCTGCGCTTGCAAGCCACCCGCACCATAGATTTCAAGCAGCAAAACGGCTTACTTCAACATGTGCAATTGAACAAAACAGGCGTAACAGTTTTCTATCTTTCGGGCGATAAAAAATCAACCTCGCTTGTTGCACAACCGCTTAGCAGCAGGTTTATTGAAAACGGCAAAAGTGTGGTAATTGATAGCATTGCCGACCGCCCCGAATACGTTACCGAAAACTTGCGGGTAAAGCAATCTTTCAACCAAAAATTCACCATGTTTTATTACCCCTATTTTGAAAACGACAAAATAGAAAGCATAGAATTTGTGTGTATGGATAGGGCTTTGCAAAAGTTGTATTCGCGCAGGGTAAAATTTATGCGCCCCGACACCGAAATTGAAACCGCAAAGTTTATAGTAGATAACAACGGCAACACATTTGTATTCTTTTTAAACACCATCGAAAAAAGAGATCGCACACAACGCGAAAGCATCACGGTTTACAAAATTTCGGAACAAGACGACAATGCCGTAAAAATTGATATTGATATTGAAAGAAACTTGTTTGGCGAGTTGTTTGTAGATGCCGACAACACAAACAATCAGTTGATGCTTTGTGGCTTTTTTGACGATGATAACATCCGCAATGAACCAGCAGCTTACGGCTTTTTTTACCTTTCGCTAAACACCGACTCGGGCACTGTTTCAAAAATTGCTTACAACAATTTTGATGCAACTTTTATGAGTGAACTTACCGGCAAAAACACCAACGAAAACAAACTCTACACTTTTAATATCAGGCGATTGATTTTGCGCAATGACGGTGGAGTTTTGTTTTTGGCCGAATCGCTGATAAAAGATACACGTGAAACAGTTTTTAACTCGCAGTTTTCGCCCACTTTCAATTCTATTCAGCGCACAAGTTTTTACCAATTCAACGATATTGTTGCTTTTAGCTTAAACCCTGGCGGAGTAATAGACTGGCGATCTATTATGCGCAAAAAACAAGTAAGCGAAGAAGATAACGGTCTTTACTCTTCATTTCTAATTGCAAACGAAAAAGACAAATTGCGCCTGCTATACTTAGATGAGATAACTACTGCCGCTTCGCTGCGCGAATATGAACTTACGAGCGAAGGCAAAGTTGCCAGCAAAAATTTATTGTTTCAGGAAAGTAAAGATGTAATGATGCTACCCAAAGCCGGAAAACAGGTATCGCCAAACGAAGTGGTAATACCAAGTTTTTTGCGCAACCAACTTAGGTTGGTAAAACTCACATTTTAAACCCCCAATTAAAGAATATCGGTAAACCGTAATTTGTTTTGTATCGGCTTTTCACACTTAATACTCCATTA
>CAZYXR010000135.1:0-4333 GCA_964650845.1 uncultured Chitinophagaceae bacterium | reverse complement strand
AAAAGCCTCTGCGATATTATCAGAGGCTTTTTTGTTTCGATACAATTGTGGCATTTATCCTTTCAAAATTTACTGTAATCAATCGTTTTGCACACAATACTATTCAGTAAAAAAAATAATTACACTTTGTTGAAAACAGTTATTGTTTTCACAATTCGTTCCATTACATTTGTTATTCATTAAATCAAACAACAAATTACAATGAAAAAAATTTTTACGCTTTTAGCAGCAGGCTTCTTTACAGCTTCTGCATTTGCACAATTATGTGTACCGGGTCAATTAAATGAAGACAGATTCATTCCAAGCCCAGATTCAACTGCTTGTATTGAAAGATCTGTTGCTTACAATCAAGTTTTCAGAGTTAGAATTCCTCAAACGGCCGGTTCGTTCACAATTGAGTACATGGCTATTGATAGTGTTACAAACTTGCCATCAGGTTTAACTGCTGTAATGAACAAACCATTCGGTACACAATACGTAGCTGGAGAAACTGGTTGTGTAACTCTGTCGGGTACTACCAGCAGCCCTGCAGGTCAATATCGTTTAGGACTTTATGTGAAGTTAAAAGTTAGTGTTATTCCTCTTCCTTTAACAGGCGATTTATATACACTTGCTAAAACGCAAAACGTTGAAGGTGCCGAAAAATACATCATCTACTTAGCACTTACCGAAACAACCGACAATTGCCCTTGTAACGATACTACAGGTCAAACACCAGTTGGCAGTTTCAAATCTTACTCTGGAAGCGAGCCTCAGTGCGCTTTCCGCCCAAATACTGGCACTACTGGAATCTCTGACATTAACAGCGTTGTAAGTGGTTTGAACATCGTTCCGAATCCATTCAGCAGCTCTGCAACTGTAGAATTCAATGCAGAAGTATCTGGAACTTACACTGCCCGCATCACTAACCTAATTGGTAAAGAAGTAATGCGTAAATCAGAAGATGTTACAATTGGTTCAAACACCATCAACATCAATAGAAATGATTTAGCCGCAGGTGTTTATTTCTTCTCATTAAGCAATGGTAAAAGCCTTGTAACTAAGCGTTTTGTTATTGAATAATTGTTGATAAAAACATTCAAAAGAGCCTTCCAATTCGGGAGGCTTTTTTGTTTTCGGATGTTCCGATTAGGTTTGCACCTCAATTATTATTAATCAAAACAAATCAGCATGAAAAAATTAACTTTTACACTTTTAACCTCATTGGCACTTTCGGTTGGTGTTAATGCTCAATCACTATCTTGTGGATCGTCTGGCGCAGCTGCTTGTAGCACTGGTACAACATTGGCTTACAATGGCTTTGAATTCTATGACGATATTGAATGTTTTGAAAGTGGCGTTCAAAACGAAGTGGTTGTTCGTTTTAAAACATTCACCAACCTTACCATTCCGGGCACTGGCGCAGTAACTGTATATTTCTTAAAGATTGATTCAATTAAAAACCTTCCATGCGGTCTTTGCTGGGAAAGCAACAAACAAGGAGATGTGTTTGCAGGTGGCGAACAGGGTTGCATCGTAATTAAAGGTTTAACAACCGACCAAGTTGGGCAATACAAATTGGAGTTGGGCGCAAGAGCGCAAATACAAACTTCCAACCCTCAAAACCCACAATACAATCCTCAAGCATTGATTTCTCCTCCGGGAAAATTTACCGATTACGAAAATGATATTGAGAATACAAGATTGTATGTGCGTGTAAAAGGTAATGGCAGCTCTACTTGCACCAATGTGGACACCACAGCGGCAAGCAAAGTTGCAGTTTCTGCTTGTACAGGCGTTGGCATCAACGAAGCCACCACAGCGTTTTCAAGTATCAGCATCTCTCCTTCTCCATTCAACAGTAGTGCAGTTGTAAACTTCACATCTGAAGAAACAGGCGATGCTTTAATTGCAGTTACAGATATTGCCGGCAAAACAGTTGCTGTAAACAATGTAGCAGTTAGCACAGGCAACAATACTACAAGCATTGAGCGCGGCAACCTTTCGGCAGGTTTGTACATACTTTCAATAAGCAAAGGAAAATCTGTTGTTACAAAACGTTTTTCAATTATTGACTAATTAGTTTTGTTCATAACTTTTTGTAAAAGAGCCTGCAAAATTTGCAGGCTCTTTTTGTTTTTAAGCATTAGTGTTTTACATTCGGTAACAGTAAAAAACAACAAATGAGAACAATACAAAATTGGTTAGATGAATACGCAGTAAGTCATCAAAACCCGACAAACAAATTGGTGCATTTTGTATGCGTGCCGGTAATATTTTTTTCGGTTGTGGCTTTGCTTTACAGCATACCATTTTCGTTGCCTGTTAATCTTGGAATCGTAAAATTGAATGTAGCTTCAATAGCCTTGATATTGGTTACGTTGTACTATTTGCGGCTTTCTGTAACACTCGCTATCGGCATGTTTTTGTTTTCATTATTGTGCTTGGTAATTTCTGAAAACATTGTTGCAAACAGTTCACACGATACTCTTGCCTTAACTGCTACTGTGCTTTTTGTGTTGGCGTGGATAGTTCAGTTTTGGGGGCATAAAGTGGAAGGAAAAAAACCTTCTTTCATTAAAGACATTCAATTTTTAATGATTGGGCCGGCTTGGATAATGAGCTTCATCTACAAAAAGATTGGTGTTGCTTATTAAACTTCACCCACAAAATATTGTTTATCGTGGCGTTCAAAAAAAACATGAACGCCTTTTTTAATCTTGTAAATTCAACTTCATCAATGTATCGTTTTACTACCATTTTATTTTTCGCGGTTATCACATTTTCAAGCAATTTGTTCGCACAAGAAGAAAGCGAAACAAAAATGGTTGTAACAAAAGTTTTAGAAACAATTAAAAAAGCCAAAGGATATACTTATGTAATGAAAGGCAGCGAGCGCATTCCGGGCAAAGCTGAGTTTAGAGTTACTGAGGTTTTAACCAAAGTAAATATTGCACCCAAAAAGATTTACACCAAAGTATTGAGCAGCCCAAACAAAGGCACCGAAATGCTATATGTAAATGGCGAGCGCGATAACAAAGTATTGGTAAAAGCCGGAATTCTTCCAAGCCTTAAACTTTCGCCTTTAAGCAGCCTTTTAACTAAAGAGCAACACCACAGTGTGTTAAGCTCGGGCTTCATGTTTTTCTACAAATTGGTTTCGGAAGGAGCTAAACGTGCTGATGAAAAAGACGAGTTTAATACTGTATTCAAATTGGCTGGCGAAGTAACTTTTGATGGCAAAAAATGTTATAAACTGATTATTGAAGACCCTACATACGCACTCACAACATACAAAGGAGTTAAAGGCGATAATCCTTACTCTGTTTCTCAAAAACTTTTAACTCCCGAGTTTGCCATTCAAGAGTTGAACAACATCAAGTATATTGACGATAACTTAGAAGGCAAAACAATAAAGATACCAACTTCGTATGCCAAAAAGAGTGTGATTTATATTGATAAAAACACCTTCTACCCTATCTATCAAGAAATGACAGACAGCAAAGGCGTGTTTGAGAAATACGAGTTTACGAATTTGAAAATCAGCCCAGCGTTTGCAGCCGATGAATTCACCAATGATTTTAGCGAGTACAATTTTTAATTTGTATTCGGCAACCATACCGGTTTTATTACAGCAGTTTCTATGCTGAATATTCTGCTGATTTTCATTTATCTGCTTGCGGGCGTTGTTTTGCAAAAAACGAACGCACTACCCAAAGATTTCCACCAAAAGATAAATGCTTTTGTAATCAATGTTTCGTTGCCGGCATTAGCATTGTTACACATACCCGGGCTGCATTTTACCAGCGCGTTATGGATGCCGGTGGCTACTGCATGGATAGTATATGTGTTGGCATTTCTCTTTTTTCTTTTTCTGCAAAAAATTTTTCTATTCAACAACAAAACGCTTGCATGCCTCACGCTTTGTTGCGGCTTATTCAACAGTGCATTTATAGGTTTACCGATAGTGGAAGCGGTATATGGAAAAGAAGGCTTGCAACTTGCCATTTTGGTCGATCAGCCCGGTTCGTTTCTTGTGTTAAGCATTTTGGGTGTGTTTACTGCGGTGTGGTATTCGGCAGGCAAAACAGATGCTATGCTTTTAGTTAGAAAAATATTGTCGTTTCCGCCTTTATGGGGCTTTCTATTTGCATTGATATTGCTGTTCAGCAAAAGTAGTTTACCGCAATTTGTGCTACCACCGCTAAAAATACTTGCGGCATTGCTTACACCCTTAGCACTCATTTCGGTTGGTTTGCAGCTAAAGTTTAGCATAGCATCAATTTTTGAAAAAGAGGTAATTCTTGGTTTGGGCTACAAACTTCTAATTGCTCCGGCTGCAATTTTTTTATTG
>CAZYXR010000134.1:4165-4423 GCA_964650845.1 uncultured Chitinophagaceae bacterium | reverse complement strand
TGCTTATAAAAAAATGTATCAGACCACCCTTAGTGCTGCCTCGCAAAATATTGACATTACTGGCTTAGATTTAGATGCCGCAAGTGTATATGAAATTTACTTTACAACATCTTCAACCGTTGGAGGGGAGGTTCGAATGTTTTTCAATGGTAACTACACAGCCACAAATTATTATTCGCAACATTTCCATGCATATGAAGGTAACACAGGTATGGCTCGCAGAAATTATCCCGAGATTGGAACAATGTCAGCAAATGA
>CAZYXR010000134.1:1907-4155 GCA_964650845.1 uncultured Chitinophagaceae bacterium | reverse complement strand
GGGAGGTATATAAAAGTATCTCTTATGCGTGGACCTGATGGGTTTGCTCGTTTTTTATCTCATGAAACTGGGAATAATAACGGTGGTGCAGGTGAGCATATTTATGGAGGTAGATACACAACATCAGCCAATGTAACTCAAATTAGATTACATCATACTGGTGGTAGTTTTGCTGTAGGCACCAAAGTGATTATTGTTGGTGTTCA
Organism: uncultured Chitinophagaceae bacterium; assembly: GCA_964650845.1. Lineage (GTDB taxonomy): Bacteria > Bacteroidota > Bacteroidia > Chitinophagales > LD1 > UBA7692. Next base: position 3,949 of record CAZYXR010000134.1, on the reverse strand, counting down.
ATAGCATATTGTAAACTAAATATAGGGCTTACTTGTCGCGTGATTGGACGGTAAACTAAAAAAAGACGCATTTGCGTCTTTTTTTAGTTTACCGAAATTTGCGAATAATGAAAAATATAACTTTAGTTACTACAACTTTCTAGCCACTTCTATTTCTTCAAATACTTCAATTAAGTCGGCTACTTGTATGTCTTGGTAGTCTTTAATTTGAAGACCACATTCCATTCCGGCAACCACCTCTTTTACTTCGTCTTTAAAGCGTTTAAGAGCAACCAATGAGCCAGTGTGCATTACTATTCCATCGCGAATAACACGCACCTTAGAGTTGCGGTAAATTCTTCCATCTTTCATGTAGCAACCCGCAATAGTACCCACTTTAGTTATGTTGAATACTTGTTTTACTTCTATATTTCCAATGATTTTCTCTTCTACCTTCGGCTCAAGTAGCCCTTCCATCGCGCTCTTAATTTCTTCGATAGCGTTGTAAATGATGGAGTATAATTTTACCTCAATGTTTTCGTTTTCGGCAATGCGTTTTGCATTTATTGAAGGGCGCACGTTAAAGCCAATTACGATGGCATCGGATGCTACTGCAAGGTTAATATCCGATTCGGAAATTTGTCCTACACCTTTGTGAATTACGCGCACATGAATTTCATCGGTAGAAAGTTTCAACAATGAATCTGCCAAGGCTTCTACCGAGCCATCCACGTCTCCTTTAATAATGAGGTTAAGCTCTTTGAATGTGCCCAATGCCAAACGTCTGCCAATTTCATCGAGAGTAATATGTTTTTTAGTGCGGATGCTGGTTTCGCGCTCCAATTGTGCGCGTTTTTGTGCTTGGTTTTTCGCGTCTTGTTCGTTATCGAAAACTTTGAATTTTTCGCCCGCTTGTGGTGCGCCATTCAAACCTAAAATCTGCACAGGTACCGAAGGTCCGGCTTCTTTCTTTTTGTTGCCGATGTGGTCGAACATGGCTTTTACTTTACCGTAATAAGGTCCGCACACAATCATATCGCCCACGCGCATGGTGCCGGCTTGTACCAAAACTGTGGCTACATATCCTCTTCCTTTATCCAACGATGCTTCTACAATGGTTCCCATTGCGGCTTTGTTAGGGTTGGCTTTCAAGTCAAGTATTTCCGACTCTAACAATATCTTGTCTAACAGGGCATCAATATTTAATCCCTTCTTGGCCGAAATTTCTTGGCTTTGATATTTGCCACCCCATTCTTCTACCAAAATATTCATGGTTGAAAGTTGTTCGCGAATTTTTTCGGGATTTGCTCCGTCTTTATCCACTTTGTTGATGGCAAAAATCATTGGCACATTAGCACTTTGAGCGTGGTTGATAGCCTCTTTGGTTTGTGGCATTACTGCATCATCGGCAGCAACCACTATTACAGCTACGTCTGTAACTTTGGCACCACGGGCACGCATTGCGGTAAATGCTTCGTGCCCCGGGGTATCTAAAAATGTGATGTGTTTTCCGGCATTTGTAGTTACCTCGTATGCTCCAATGTGTTGTGTTATACCACCGGCTTCTTTTGCTACCACATTTGTTTTGCGTATGTAATCGAGCAATGATGTTTTACCGTGGTCAACGTGCCCCATTATTGTAACAATTGGTGCGCGGGTTATTAAATCTTCTGGTTTGTCTTCTTCTTCCTCTTCAAATGCCGATTGGTCTTGCACTGAAATAAACTCTACTTCAAAGTTGTGTTCCGATGCTACCAGCTCAATTATCTCTGCATCTAAACGTTGGTTGATAGAAACAATGACGCCTAAGCCCATACAAGTTTGAATTACCTTAACAGGTGGCACATTCATTAAACTTGCCAATTCGCTTACCGAAATAAACTCGGTAATTTGAAGTTTACTGTTATCAACTCCTTCTTGTTGTGCTGCTAATTTTTCTTGAATGGCTTCGCGTTTTCCTCTGCGCAATTTGCTACGGTCGCTTTTTGAAGTCTGCGACTGTATTTTTGCCATGGTGGCGCGAATTTTATCTTCAATCTGCTTTTCGGTTATCTCCGGTGCTG
>CAZYXR010000134.1:0-1897 GCA_964650845.1 uncultured Chitinophagaceae bacterium | reverse complement strand
ACACCCGATGCTTTTCTGCGTTCTTCTTTTTCGCGGAAGTTGCGAACTTTCTTTTCGTGCTCTGTGTCAAACTCTACCGGTTTGCGTTGTTCGTTGCGCACAATGCGTTTGCGTTCGCGAGGTTTTTTATCTATCGGTTTTTTATCGTCTTTCTTTTCCTCTTTCTTCTTTGGGTCTTCCAATACAACTTTGCCCATAATTTTGGGACCAACAAGTTCTATCTTCTTTCTTATAATGAAATTTTCATCGGGCTTTTCTTCAGGCTTTGGTGAGGGAGTTTCTACTTGTGGTTCAGGGGTTGTTTCTTGAACTTCTTCGACTACCGGTTCTTTTGGTTGTGCAACTTCTTCGTTTACTGTTGCTTCTTCTTCAACTACTTCGGTTGTTTTTTTCTTTTTGCCTTTTACGGGTAGTTCTACTTTGCCAACAACTTTTACCCCAACTTTCGATTTGCTATCTTTCTTTTCTTCAGCCGTAGTTTCCTCTGTAACTTCAGTAGGTTTGGTTTCAAGAACTGGCTCATCAACCTCAACTTGCACCGTGGTTTTTTGCTCTACTGGTGGTTCTACTTTTGCGGGAGTTGCAATTGTGTTTGAGGTAATAAGAATATCCGGTTCTTCTTCGCGTTCTTTAGCTTTGGCTTTAGCCTTTGCTGCTACAACGGTTTCGGCTTCAATTACTTCTTTTTTAGGCTTTTCGCCAAGAATACTTTCTGCTTCTTTTTTAATTGCACGATCTTTATTGAATGCTTTGTCAAGCACATCAAGCATTTCGGGCGAAAGTTTAAAGGTTGGTTTGTTATCAACCGCAAAGCCACTTTCGGTTAGTTGTTTTACAATATGGTCTGCGCCAACATTGTATAATGTTGCGGCACCTGCCAAGCGTATAGTTTTAATTTCAGACATATTTTTCTCCCTGTTTCCTGTTAATGAAAAACTTCTTTCCTGCCGGAAACAATAAGCGAGATAATATGTGAAAAACTAAATTTACATATAGATATACATCGCTTTGCAGGATTGAAGTGGGCTTGTTGCCATAGCTTTATTTGTCTTGGAATTCTGCTTCAAGAATCTTACGGATTTCCTTGATGGTTTCTTCCTCTAAGTCTGTTCTGCGCACTAATTCATCTTCGCTGAGGTCTAATACGTTGCGAGCTGTATCGCAACCTATTTTCTTCAGTTCGTCCAACATCCATTGGTCAATCTCATCGCTGAATTCTTCCAAATCAATATCAAAATCATCTCCAACTTCATCGCCTTCGCGGTAAACGTCTAATTCGTAACCAACTAGTTTACTTGCAAGTTTGATGTTTACTCCTTTTTTACCTATTGCCAAGCTCACTTGGTCGGGTTTTAAGTAAACATAAATGCGCTTACGATCTTGGTTGATATCCATTGACGAAATCTTTGCCGGAGCCAATGCTCTTTGAACCATCAAATTCAAATTGGTGGTGTGGTTGATGATGTCAATATTTTCGTTTTTCAATTCGCGTACGATGCCGTGAATACGCGAGCCTTTTACACCCACACAAGCACCCACAGGGTCAATTCTATCATCAAATGACTCTACTACTACTTTGGCTTTTTCGCCTGGCTCGCGCACAATGTTTTTGATAACGATTAAGCCATCAAATATTTCTGGCACTTCCTGTTCTAACAACTTGCCTAAAAAAGAAGGGTCGGTGCGAGATAGAATAACTACCGGAGTATTGTTGCGCAAATCTACACGTTTGATAACTGCACGAACTGTTTCACCTTTTTTGAAGAAATCCATTTTAATGGTTTCTGTTTTTGGTAACAATAGTTCATTGCCTTCCTCATCCAGCAATAGGGTTTCTTTTTTCCAAATTTGATAAACCTCGGCACTTACCACATCGCCTACGCGATCTTTATATTTA
>CAZYXR010000133.1:0-4474 GCA_964650845.1 uncultured Chitinophagaceae bacterium | reverse complement strand
AAGCGGAGCAGCAGGTGGCGACTTAACCGGAACTTATCCAGACCCGGCTATTGCAAACGATGCAGTTACCAACACTAAACTTTCCAATATGGCACAGAACACTATAAAAGGAAGATATAGTTCTGGTTCAGGCGACCCAGAAGACTTAACGGCTACCCAAGTGCGCACTATTTTAAATGTGGCTGATGGAGCAAATAATTATTCGCATCCTACTCAAACCGCAATAGATGTCAATGCTACTGATAACGGAACAAATATAATTGACAGAGTACAGGTAAATACTTCTGGGCATGTAACAGCAGTGAGTGTTAGAGACCTCTCAACAGCTACCACAAGTGCTGCGGGTGTAATGTCTGCTGCTGATAAAACTAAGTTAGACGGCATTGCTGCGGGAGCCAATACAGGCACAGTTACTAATGTTGCTACGGGTACAGGACTAGCAGGAGGCCCAATTACCACTACCGGCACTATTTCTATTGCCAACGGAGGTGTAGGAACTACACAACTTGCTGATAATGCAGTAACTACAGCTAAAGTTGCCAACAATGCCATAACCATTGCCAAACTACCAAGTGGCGCAAGCGGCACTACATTTTTGCGTGGCGATGGCACTTGGCAAAAATTATCTTCTGAAGCATACTCAATTCCACAAACTGCTGCTACTGCACAATGGGTGAAACTGGGGACATTAACTATAGCACAACAAGGCAGAAGTGCCTATTTTAAAATCATTACAAATAATGGATACAACGCACTGAACAGCCAAAACAGTGAAGTATTTCTTCGATTTAAAACAAGTAATGGATCAGGTACTTTTGGCGGAGATGCCTCCTATTGGTATAGCGGAGCAAATGCCCATTTCTCAACCTCGGGTAACATTAAAATAGTTGCTAATGCGGCAGGAGGCGCTGCTACTGCTTTTGATATATTGGTTTTCTTGCCAACATTTACAGGTGATGGCTCTTTTTATACCGTAGAAACTACAGTCGGTTCTTGGGTACACTCTGGGGCAACAGGGCAAACCGACCCTGGTGCAGCAAGTTCTACGGTATTGATACCGGAGTTGCAACAACCAAGCCCCAAAGGTATTATAGTGATGTGGAGTGGAAGTATTTCATCTATACCAAGTGGATGGATTTTATGCAATGGTGCAAATGGAACACCAGATTTGCGCGATCGTTTTGTGGTAGGGGCTGGCACAACCTATGCGGTGGGGGCTACGGGTGGTGCGAATACTGTAGCGTTGACTACTGCCCAAATACCTGCTCATACACATGGCTATCGCGACAGGTTTTATGCCGAAGGGTCGGCATATACAAACAATGATATTTTGTCTGAATTCCATAGCACTACTCAAAATTTCCGCGGTAGTGGCGACACTGATACAGACAATGAGTATTTCAGCTATGTCAACAAAACCACAGAGAGTACTGGGAGTGGAACGGCACACGAAAATAGACCGCCCTACTACGCTCTTTGCTACATCATGAAACAATAATGAAATTGGTTCAATATTTCAGCAATAGTTGGTGATAACACCAACCACTCGTAACTTAGAGTTGAGAAACTGTGCCAAATTATTACTCTTGCAGTATAACAATTTGGTATTGTTTTTCAACCAAAACAGATTCCCCTCTGGGCGTAGGTTGTGCCTACGTTCAAAATAAGAATAACGCTTTTAGCGTTGTTATTTTTAAGCTATCATTTATTCAATGTTTTAAAATTATCTTTTTTTCCCAGCAGAGTGTCCTGTAAGGCACTCTGCGTTCAATGTGCTATGTGTTAATAGAAAAACGCAGAGTTCTCTACGAGAAACTCTGCTGCGAAGGAGCTATAAGCCGTAAGCAATAGGCTTTGAGCAATTAGCATATTAGCTCATTAGCACATTTCTTGGCTCTAAATATCTCTCATTAGCAATTGATCTAAAAAAGATTTGCGACATACGTAACTTATTTTTATTTTAGCACGTATAACTTTTGAATAATGAACACTAAATTGACATTAAATTTAAGTAAAAACATCATTGAAAGTGCTAAAGATTACGCAAAGAATCATAAGGTTAGCTTATCTCTACTAATTGAAAATTATTTGAATTCTCTCATAAAAAAAGAAGAAAAGGATGTTAAAGTCAGCCCCCTTGTACAAAGTTTAACTGGTATTCTTCCAACAGAAGAAAGTGCCGATTTTAAAAAAGACTATTATGATTTTTTGAATAAAAAATATTCGTAATGGAAAAGTTGTTTGTTGATACCAACATAGTAATTGACCTTTTACAAAAAAGAGAAGAATTTTATAAAGAAGCTCAAGAGTTGTTTACTCTTTCTGATAAGAAGAAAGTAACATTATGTATTTCGTCTTTAACCATTGCAAATACCTATTTTTTGCTATCCAAACATTACAATTCAAATGATGCAAGAAAAATATTGGCAAAATTTAAAGTACTAGTAGTAGTATTACCAATGGACGATAAAATTATAGAATTAGCTTTAACCTCAGACTTGAAAGATTTTGAAGATGCAATTCAGCTTTATACTGCTCTTGAAAATAATGCTGATATAATAATTACACGAAATAAAAAAGATTTTAAAAAGCAAAGTATTCCAATTTTAACTGCAAAGGAATACATAAACCGAAAATAAGTGTTTTTGAGTTGAATAGATGCAAGAAAAACAGGCTTTGAGCCGTGAACAATAGGCTTTGAGCAAAGGCAAAATAGAATCAAGAGCCAAGAACCAAGAAAAGGCAGGCGGTGAGAAAACGCAATTAGCGTATTAACTCATTAGCATATCAACCTAAAAAAAGATTTACAGTTGCGCTTTACAAAACGTAGCGTTTACTACGAAAAACGCTGCTGAGAAGCGAGGCTTCACGCAACCAAATGCAACTATTCAGGCTCTTTTGTTGCATTAGTGTGGTTTTTATCTACAACAAATTTTCATGATGAATAAGCAAACTATTGCTGTTTTTATGTTGCTGCTTGTATCGGCATTGTTACTAACCCAATGCAAAGAAGAAAATGAACTTACAGATGAAGTTTTGTTTTCGCAAAGCGCCACACTAAAAGGTTTTACGTTTTATAAAAACAATGCATCGGTTATGGCATCGAGCAATCAGGGCGGGCACAACAAGCCATTTCGGGTGCGCTTTAATGCTATTGCACAAGCGGCTTTAACCGACACAGGTAAGTTGCCCGTGGGGGGCTTGTTTCCGGAAGGCTCCATGATAGTAAAAGAAGTGTATGACACTACGGGCACACAATTGGAAGTATTGGCCGTATTGCAAAAAGCCACTACTAATGCAAATGCTGGCGCGGGTTGGCTATGGGCGGAGTACGATCCTGATGGCAAAGTAATTTTTTCTATCAACCGCAAAGGCGATGGGTGCATTGCATGCCATTCGGTAGATGCAAGAGATAAATCGCGGTTGTTTGAATTGTTTCCTTGATGAGTAAAAAATGTGCTGACGCCAAGCGTACTACACCACACTTATACCCAACTTCACCAATAATTGTTTACCCAAAAAGCGAAGGTTGCGAGGGTCGCGCTTCATTATCATTTTAGTTTCGTGCTGCATCCGGGCTGGCATTTTATGAATGCGAAAGTCGAGCATGTGCGAACCCTTAAACGAAGATCCACCATTGCTTCGCATGTAACCTTTCAGCTCGTAAGGTGCTATAAGCTGGCAGGAATTTGCTATGCGAATTAAAGTATCTATATCGCCCTTAGCGCCTTCTACTGTTTCCATCCAATTGGGACCCAAATCGCCATCGGCCAGAAACGCAAGCAAGGTGCTGGTTTCAGCTTCAGTAATTAAAAACGTGCCCAATACGGGGCAAGCTTCAATATCTTTTGCAGTAAAGTTAGAGGGGTCGGTAAGTAATTCGTTACCGTTTCTGAATTCAGCAAAGTTTTGTGCAGTGCGGGCAATAGAGTGTGCCAGTTTCAACCCCGCTTTTGCAAGCCCTACTGCCGGGCCGGTTAAACCTCCACAATCGGCAAACACACCTGCCGTTTGCAGCGATCCTGCACTAATATCTAATGTGGCATTATATGCAAAATCATTGCGCTTGCGCTCTAAAAGTTTGCGCACTGCCATTACACTACTACGCGGATTGCCGGGTGTGATGATGCCTGAAAGCTTATCTACTTTTTTAATGGTGCGTTGTTGTATTATAGCATGAAGGCTATTTGCTACTCCAGAACTTAAATTAGTAATGGCACCTACCAGTGGCAGGCATCCGGCTACTTCCGTAGCGAGATTAACTCCACTATCTACTGCCGCGCTGCTTATTAAACCGCTATCTCTAAGCATATCAGCCATAGACCTAAATGCGGTTTCCTGCATGGGCGAAATCATAGGCTCTGCCGCTGCGGCAGAGCCTTCTCTAAGCAATGCATACGCATCAGTGCCGGTAGTTCCTTTCATTAGAGCCGATCGCAAATCGCCAACTTTAGAATTTGCCGATGCAGCCGAC
>CAZYXR010000132.1:0-4482 GCA_964650845.1 uncultured Chitinophagaceae bacterium | reverse complement strand
TGCTCCCGAAACTACCTGCATTTTGCCAGTTCGGTATTTACCAACTTCTATTTCATAAGGCCCGCTGTGCCCTGTTGGGAAAAGTGCTGCGTGCCAACCAAACAACCGCTTTTCAGTTAAAGACAATGTGTAGCGTTGTGTAGCATCAAGCATCATTTCTACTACGCCTTCTATGTGCCTACTGCTTGCTACAAGCCCCGCGGTGTTAATGCCTAAGCGTCTTGCTATAGAAGAACGCACTTGGTCGTAGTTAAGTAATTCGCCTTCTATTTCGCTCGATTTTACTACATCTAAGGTAAGAGCCGTAAGCGTAGCTTCTTCTTTGGCTGAAAAACCCAAGGAGTTCATTTGTCCGATGATTTTGCCCTGCATTAGTTTTACTTCGCCAAATACGGCATTGATGGCTTTTTCGTTCCACGAAAAGTTTGTCCAATTTTTATGTTCGTAGATGTATTTCGACATTGCTTAAAACAACTTGTGCGGTAAATATACGGATTATTAGCCGCAAATTTGCGGTGATTGTTTTGTTTTTTCACCGCACCGTATCAAGCTCCTGTTTTTTCTGCACTTTTAAAAAAAACAGGCTTTGAAACCTTTGATATCATTGAGTTGATTTTTAAAATCGGGTATTGTAAGGTTAAACTATCAAACTTTTTTGAGCCAAAAGACCTTTCGTGCCAACTTCAATTTGTATGATAAAAAAAGAGGAATCAGAAAAGGTAGAGGAAAAACAGAAGCATGCTTTGAGGCGGTGAGTGAAACACCCACCAGTAAGGAATCCGTAGTCAAAAACTTTGTGGAAGTGTGAGGAGGCAATCCTAAATTTATAGATAAATTCCTTATGGTTCAATTCATCATAAATTCTTCCGAACAGTGTAACGAGACACCTATCGATAGAAGAAACTAAGAACACCTAAGAAGTGCTCTGAAACACACGGGGTGAAGAATAAAGTATTTTACATATTTTCGCTAACTAAATACATCCGTAGTTTATGAGAAACCCTATTACATTCATAAAAAGTAAAATCGTTCTACATATAGAAAACAAATACAAAGAACAGTTTATAGGTTCTAAAACTATTTGGAGTCAATATGGGGAAGACATTGTTATCAGTTGGCTTTTTTTACATAAACGGAATGGATTTTATGTGGATATTGGGGCTTACGATCCAAAAAAAATTTCAAATACATTTTGGTTTTATGAGCGAGGTTGGACGGGAATTAACATTGAACCTAACTTAGATTCAATACAAGCCTTTAATCAACTTCGCCCGAAAGATATCAACTTAGGTGTTGGCGTTCACACAACTCCAGGTGAACTTACTTTTTACAAATTCGAACAGGCGAATCTAAATACTCTAGATCCTGTCGTAGGCGAAGAGCGTATAGCGAACAAAGAACCATTCATTGAAAAAGTGACGGTACCTGTGAAACGTTTAGCGACTATATTAGATGAATACTCACAAGGACGAGAAATTGATTTTATGTCAATTGACGTAGAAGGGTTTGATATGGAAGTTTTAGAGAGTAATAACTGGGAAAAATATAAACCCCTTGTTATTTGTGTAGAAGACTGGGACATTGATACTGAGCGTTATATCACTGAAAGCAAAAAACACAGCTATCTAAAAAGCTTAGGATATAAGTTGGTTAGTAAAGTAGTTGATTCCTACATATATTCCAGAGTGCACTTCGAATCACTTGAAGATATTAAAAAAATTAGTGCTACTTCAAATAATCAATAGGCCAGTCAGCTAATCTACATTTCTGTCTATTCAATATGGCCGACTTTTACTCCTGTTTTTTCTGCACTTTTAAAAAAAAAACAGGCTTCGAAACCTTTGATATCATTGAGTTGATTTTTAAAATCGGATGTTGCAAGGTTAAAACATCAAAATGGAAATATGGTTGCAAAGCTCTAAATAGGCAAATATCCCAACAAAAGCCGCAACAAAAAGCAATAATACAGCCTGCCCAAAAATCAGCCAATCGTCTATCGTAAAAATAAAACACCTAACATTCAATTCAATTCAGTAAAGTTGCGATTGCGCAACAAATGAAAATACTTGGCATATCAGCTTTTTATCACGATTCGGCAGCAGCAGTGTTGCGCGATGGAAAAATTATTGCTGCCGCGCAAGAAGAGCGATTCACACGCAAAAAACACGATGAGGCTTTCCCTGTAAATGCAATCGAATTTTGTTGCAAATTTTCGGGCATTCACATCAATGATTTTGATGCAATAGCTTTTTATGATAAGCCATTGCTAAAATTTGAGCGTTTGCTCGAAACTTATTACGGCTTTGCACCAAAAGGCATTCAGTCTTTTATCACCGCCATTCCGGTGTGGTTGAAAGAAAAAATGTTTTTGAAGCGCATGATGCACGAAGAGCTTTCAAAAATTGAAGGCTACGATAAAAAGAAAACAAAATTTCTTTTTCCGGAGCATCACCTTTCTCATGCAGCAAGTGCGTTTTACAGTTCGCCATTTAGCGAAGCTGCCATACTTACTATTGATGGAGTGGGCGAGTGGGCAACGGCTTCCATAAGTTATGGAAGCGGCAATCAAATTAGTGTTTTAAAGGAATTGCGTTTTCCGCATTCGCTCGGATTATTGTATTCGGCATTTACCTATTTTCTTGGCTTTAAAGTAAACAGTGGCGAGTATAAGCTGATGGGGCTTGCGCCTTATGGCAATCCCGATTCGCCCGATGTTAAACATTACATTGAATTGATAAAAACCGAACTTACAGATATTAAAGAAGACGGCTCTGTTTGGTTAAATCAAAGCTACTTCAACTATGCCACAGGTTTGCGGATGGCGAATGATAAGCAATGGGAAAAACTTTTTGGTATAAAGAAACGAAGCGAATCGGATGAATTGACGCAGCAGCATTGTAACTTAGGTTTAGCCATTCAAATAGTAACCGAAGAAGTGGTGCAAAAAATAGCAAATGAAGCAAAGCACCTTACAGGCAGTAATAACCTGTGCATGGCTGGTGGTGTTGCATTAAATTGTGTTTCGAATGGTAAACTGCTGCGCAGCAAATTGTTTGAAAACATATTCATTCAACCCGCGGCTGGCGATGCCGGAGGTGCTTTAGGCGCAGCACAAGCAGCACACTATATTTATTTTAACCAAGCAAGAAAAGTAAGCACAACACAAGATGAAATGCAAGGCGCATATTTGGGTCCCGAATATTCTAATATTGAAACAGAAGCAGTAATTCGCAAGTATAGTGCCGATGCAAAGTGCTTTGACTCGTTTAATGAATTAGCAGCAAATGTTGCCGATTTGATAGCGCAAGGAAATGTGATTGGTTGGGTGCAAGGTCGCATGGAGTTTGGCCCTCGGGCTTTAGGCAATAGAAGCATTTTGGGCGATGCCCGCAACCCCGAAATGCAGAAAAAATTGAACCTGAAGATAAAGTATCGCGAAGGTTTTCGCCCGTTTGCACCATCGGTGAAAGCCGAAGATTGCAAGGAATATTTCGACTTGAATGCCCATTCGCCCTATATGTTGCTGGTTGCTCCCCTACAAGAAAAACGCAGATGTAAAATGCCGGAGGGATACAATGCAATGCCATTGTTAGAACGGCTGTATGTACAACGCAGCGATTTGCCAGCAGTTACACATGTTGATTTTAGCGCACGAGTGCAAACAATACATCAAGAAACCAACCCCCGCTATTGGCAATTGCTCGATGTTTTTAAACGAAAAACAGGCTATGGAGTGTTGGTGAATACAAGTTTTAATGTACGAGGCGAGCCTCCTGTTTGTACACCCGAGGATGCTTACCGATGTTTTATGCGCACCGAAATGGATTTTTTGGTGGTGGGCGATTATCTATTCAGCAAAGTTGAGCAGCCCGAATGGAAGGAAAATGAAAATTGGAAAGCCGAGTTTGTATTAGACTAACGTTTATGTTATAGCTCATTTTAGAACGACACGCCAAGAAACAATAAAAAAGACGAAAATATGGAACAGCAAGACTATTTGAAAAAGCAAATTGACCTGCTTGGTAAAGTATTGGGGAAACTATTTTCTGACTTGCTCGGACTGAAAAATAACGGACAAATAAACGCAGGATTTGAACTAACTAACCAGATACTTAAAAATGAATTAGGCTTTAACATACAAGATTTGCTTGACATTCCGACAGACAACTTTATAAATACACTCACGACACAAAAGAACTTAACAACCGGCAACTTAGACAAGCTTGCTGAAATACTTTTGTTAATCGCAGACAACCGACAAAGCGACAATAGAAAACTATATGAAAAATGGCTGACAATTTACGAGTATTTGGAAAAAATAGAAAATGTTTACACACTTGACAGACAATGGAAAATGAATAGAATAAAAAACGAGCTATAACACGAACTGTGTCAGGCGGGCTGACGTGCAAACTTAGAGATTTGTGCTTCTAATGAACTTTAGTAATAAATTGAAACTTTGTGCTCCGAAACCCGCCCGAA
>CAZYXR010000131.1:0-4523 GCA_964650845.1 uncultured Chitinophagaceae bacterium | reverse complement strand
CCTGCCAAAAGCTTTCTTGAATAGAGCAACATAGTCGCTGCGTTTTTGTAGTTTATCTATGGCAGCGGCAGCCACAAAATGTTGCTCATCTCTAAGTGCATCTTCAGTTGCTTTTTCTAAAGTAGGTTGCCGACCATCCCAAAAAAACTGGCGTATGTAAACACTGTTTTGTATAGAAGAAGTGTTGCGTTTTGTGGGGCCGCTTAGGTTTGTACTGAATTGTTTTTGATCGGTAAATGCAAACTCGGGAATATGGCAACTTGCGCAGCTAAGCGAACTGTCGGATGAAAGCACAGGATCCCAAAACAACATTCGACCCAAGCGCACACTTTCTAAGGTGAAAGTGCTATCAATATTTGCAAAGTACAAACCCGGTTTTTTAAGGGTAAAAGGAGTGCCGACAAACAGGCTGTCGGGTTCATCTTTGCGTGGTGGGGTAATTGTTGGGTCAGGTTTACAGGCTTGCTGAAAACACAAAATGCAAAACGCAATAATCGGCAGAAGGTAACGCATGTTTACTCTAATGAAAATGATTTTGAAAAGTTATCTGCAAAAATTATTGCTGTGGGATAGTTTTTTACAATGCTACTATCCGAGTGGGTATAGCTTTGTTCAATATCAGCAACATCTAAGCCGGGCGCAAGACCGAAAAATTTATCAATTTCCACAACAATATTTTTTTGAAAATCACCGGCTGTTACATCAAAACCAGAACCAATCGAAACCTCTCTGAGCAATGCATCGGTACCTATGTGATAAACCAAAAGCGTTTCAAATTTTGTGCCTCCCGCTAAATCAACTCTGCCGTGAAGTCTTACAAATACATACTTCAGCCATTCCCAAAATGTAGCATTAAGGCGCACATCGTTTTGTTCAAGAAAAACAGGATTTACGCTGTTTTGTGCTGGTGTTAAGCCTGCGTTGAATTTTATGCTCGTGTATTTTTCGAGTGGCACATCGCTGAATTTTATACTTGTGGTGCCGGCATCTTTAAAGTTTACATAGCCCAACTCGGCAAGTGGTACTTCGCTTCCATCATGTTTAACCAAGCGGAGGTTCGAGAAGTAAAAATTCAACTCGTCAAACTTCCAATTTTTGCCCGAAGCCGAAGCAAGCACTGCGCCAGGTTGAAAGTTTTGATTTTCAAATTTGGCTTTGAAGTTTAATGTAAAACTGTCTTTGGTATCTTTTTTATCGCACGAGCTGATAAAAAATATCAATATCAAAACAGTAATGTAATTTGTTTTCATCAAAAATAAGTTTCGCTTACAAGACAGTTATTTGTTCGTAATGGTTCGGGTGTTATGTGCAATATAAGAGAGTTGTCTGTTAGGAATAATCTCAACCTGCGTTATTCAATTTAATTGTGAAAGTGCGATAAAGCTCAAGTAATTCAAAAGTTGGGCATAAAATACCTGCAGTTATCCGCCAAACATTTATCACTTTCACAACAGTTTAAAATTGTAAAGTATGGCAAAAATACAACTCAGCAAAATTGATACTCGCGCCCCCAAAAGCCTTTCTAAAGAAGCCGCCAAGAAAAAACTTCAGGTGTTGCAATTCAAGTTAGAGGAACTTCAAAATCTTATGTATGCCGAAGGTAAACATGCTTTGTTGGTAGTGCTGCAAGGCATGGATGCATCGGGCAAAGATGGTGTGGTGAAAAATGTTTTTGATGCCGTAGATCCGCTTGGATGCAGGGTTTACCCGTTTAAAAAACCAACTGAAATAGAGATGAAACACGATTTTCTTTGGCGTGTTCACAGCAAAGTGCCTGCAAAGGGAATGATTCATATTTTCAATCGCTCGCATTACGAAGATGTGTTGATTCAGCGGGTGCATAACTGGATTGATGAAAAAGAAGTGCAACGAAGATTTCGCCATATAAATGCTTTTGAAGAATTGCTGACACAAACAGGTACCGTTATTCTTAAATTTTACATTCATATTTCTAAAGAGGAGCAGCTGGAGCGATTAACTGAGCGCCTTACCGACCATACTAAAAACTGGAAGTACAACAAGCAAGATTTAGAAGAACGGAAGCATTGGGATAAATACATGGCGGCTTATGAAAGTGTATTTGAGCAATGCTGCCCTACGCCTTGGCACATTATTCCTTCCGACCAAAATTGGTATAAAGAGTTGATGATAACAGAGGTGGTGGTGAAAACGTTGGAGTCGCTAAAAATGCAATACCCGCGCGTAGAAGAAAGCCTGATGCTGGAAACACTAAAAGAAGGAGTTGAAAAAACTATTAAAAAGAAAAAAACGAAATAACCGTTGCGTGCCTGCGACAGTTTTGTAAACCGTAGCCGCAAGTAAACTATTTTAGTGACCAATAATTATCCTTGAACAGTAAAGATATTTTCAACTTTCTGCAAAAACTTACGCTTCAAAAAGTAACGAATGCTTTAGCGGTGTTAGCTTCTTTTTATGTAAGTAAATACACACGTAAGCCACTTCAATGGGGCTTGCCGTTTACAGTATCTATTGAGCCTACTACCAGTTGTAATCTTGGTTGCCCCGAATGCCCAAGCGGCATCAAATCGTTTACTCGCCCCACCGGAAACCTCAATTTCGATTTGTATAAAAAAATGATTGATGAGCTATCGCCTCATACACTTTATTGCTATTTCTATTTTCAGGGCGAGCCATACATTCACCCTAAATTTACCGAACTTGTAAAGCAGGCTTCGCTAAAGAAAATATACACGGTTACATCTACCAATGCTCATTACCTTACCGAGCGCAAAGCCATAGAAACGGTACAGAGTGGTTTAGATAGAATCATTATCTCGATGGATGGCACCACGCAAGAAGTTTACGAACAGTACAGAGTAGGTGGCAGCTTGCAAAAAGTGATAGAAGGAACAAAGAATTTAGTAGCTGCAAAACAACAGTTGAAGTCTTCAACTCCGCATATCATCATTCAGTTTTTGGTTGTAAAACCCAATGAGCATCAAATAGAAGAAGTAAAACAATTGGGTAAGCAACTTGGTGTAGATGAGGTGAAATTGAAAACTGCACAAGTATATGATTACGAAAATGGGAACCCGCTGATACCCGATAGCAATGAGTTTTCGCGCTATAAAAAACAGGCAAACGGTACTTATAAAGTAAAAAGCAGTATGGAAAATTATTGCTGGAAGCTGTGGCACAGCACGGTAATTACTTGGGATGGTAAAGTGGTGCCCTGTTGTTTTGATAAAGATGCCGAGCATCAAATGGGCAACATTGCTGATGAGAATTTTGCAACAGTTTGGCAGGGTAGCAACTACAATAGTTTTCGCGCCAATGTTTTAAAGTCGCGCAAGTCCATAAACATCTGTGCCAATTGCAGCGAAGGTCTTAAAGTGTGGGCGTAGCAATTATTCCTTCACAACGTTGATGTACGTTAAATCCTCATTTACCCTAAATTTTTCGGGCGAAGCCAGCTTAATGGTAAGCACCTGGGCGGCTGTTGTGCATTGCAGTTTTTCATCTTTGGTTTTACCGATGCTCACAAATAATGGCATGGCAAAATCTGCTACATCTGTTTGCCAACGGTAGGTGAGTTCATACTTACTTCCTTTCAGTTTTTTTAAAGAGTAAACAAACTTTGGAATATCGGCATAACGAAAATATTGGTTGAAGATTTTTGTAAAGTCGTAGTCTGTTGATTTGTTGATGTAGGCAAGTATTTCGCTTGCATTTGTATTGCGGTGTTTAAAGGCGGTATCGCTGATTCCTTTTATTGTTTTCCACCACAGTTCATCGTTGCCCAACACATGCCTGAAGGTATTTAGAATCAAGCTTCCTTTGCTATACATATCGTGGTCGCCCTCGTTGTTTACACCATACACACCAATTATTGGGCTTTTGTTGCCAATGCTTGGTCGCTTGGCATTTATGTACCGAATTGCAGTGTTGTAGTCGTGCATGCACTCTACATAAATAGCCTCGGTGTAGGTGCAAAAACTTTCGTGAATCCACATGTCTGCAATGTCTTGGCAACTCACACTATTGCCCCACCATTCATGCCCTGTTTCGTGGATAATGATGTAATCGAAATTCAGCCCTATACGCGAAAAATCAATGCCGCTGTAGCCGCCTTTGTAGCCATTGCCATAGGCAATACAGCTTTGATGTTCCATTCCTACATAAGGTGTTTCTACCAGTTTGTAACCATCGCGCATAAACGGGTATTTGCCTAAATACTTTTCGTAGCACTTCAACATGGGTTTTACTTGTGCAAAATGCTTCTTTGCTTTCGCTACATTATCTGCCAGCACATAGTAACTCAAGTTCAGTTTTTCGCCATCGCTGTATGTAAATTCATCTTTAAAGTTTTCGTATTTGCCAATGTTTAGCGCAACATTGTAATTGTTGATGGGGGAGCTTACAAACCATTTCCAGGTGTGCAGGTTGTTTTCTTCTTTTATCACACCTTCTAATAAGCCATTGCTTACTGCTGTTAGGTTTTGAGGCACTGTTATGCTAATGCGCATACTGTCGGGTTCATCGCCCAAGTATTCTTTTGTGGG
>CAZYXR010000130.1:0-4608 GCA_964650845.1 uncultured Chitinophagaceae bacterium | reverse complement strand
CTTTGAAATAAGCCGAAATTTTATTCATCGTTATACCGTTTATATTTTACAATTAAATATTAATGAACAGTTGCACGGGCACAAGGATTCGAACCCTGATCAAAGGTTTTGGAGACCTCTATTCTACCATTGAACTATTCCCGTATTTTCCTTTTCGGTTTAAAAAAAGGAAGGCAAATATACGAAGGCATTACACTTTAACAAGCCACGCCCGCGAAATGTTTAATTATGAAAGGATAATTCTACTTTTTCTTTTTGGGTGCAAGCGTCATCATCATGCGCTTTCCTTCAAGAGTAGGCATTTGTTCTACTACTGCCACATCTTCCAGTTTTTTGGCAAATTGTAGCAGCAAAAGCTCGCCCCGCTCTTTAAAAACTATAGAGCGACCACGAAACATCAATGTTGCTTTTACTTTGTTGCCTTCGAGTAGAAACTTTTCTGCGTGTTTCGATTTAAAATCAACATCATGTTCATCGGTATTAGCGGTAAAGCGAATTTCTTTTATTTCCACCTTCACTGCTTTCGATTTCAACTCTTTTTCTTTTTTCTTTTTTTCGTAAAGAAACTTGTTGTAATCAACAATTCGGCACACCGGAGGCACGGCATTTGGCGAAATTTCTACCAAATCTAAACCCATATCCAACGCTTTGTTTAAAATTTCGCGTGTAGGATAAACGCCCGGTTCAATATTTTCGCCAACTACGCGAACTTCGGGTGATTTAATAAACTCGTTGATACGATGCTCAGCTTCCTTTTTAATAGGACCTCTGAACCTAGGGCGCATAGGTAAACTCAAATTCTGTGTTTGTTTTATTTTTTAATAAGTTGCAAAAGAACATCGCTTAAATTGAAATTCAAAAAAAGAATTGAAGTTTTGCGCTTTATAGTGTTGATAAGTGTGCAAAAGCGTGAAGATGCTCAATGCCACAATGGTAAGTATCATTGAAAAAAAACAACTTAAAACCGAAATTTTAAAGAAGTATGGCAAGATTTGATGGAAACTGGGTTTTGGTAACCGGAGCCACTTCGGGCTTTGGCAAAGCCATTGCCGAGCGATTCGCTTCGTTGGGAGCAAATGTGATAATAACCGGAAGGCGCGAAGAAAGATTGGAAGTAACCCGCGAAATGCTGCAAGAAAAATACAGCGTAAAAGTGCTGAGTTATTGTTTTGATGTGCGCCACCGCGAGCAGGTGATTTTAATGGCAAACGATTTGCAGGAAAGAGAAATTGTGCCCGATATTCTTGTAAACAATGCAGGGCTTGCAGCCGGAAAAGAAAAAATATATGAAGGTATTTTCAGCGATTGGGAGCGGATGATAGATACAAATATTAAAGGCTTGCTGTATGTTACAAGAGCAATGTTGCCCGCAATGGTTGAAAGAAATGCCGGACATATAATAAACATTGGTAGCACTGCGGGGCATGTTGTTTACCCCGATGGAAATGTTTACAACGCCACCAAGTTTGCTGTGAAGGCTTTGAACGAAGCCATCAACTTAGATTTGCTGGGAACCAATCTTCGCTGTTGCTCCATAGACCCGGGTGCTGCAGACACAGAATTTTCTTTAGTGCGTTTTAATGGCGATAGTACAAAGGCAAAAAGTATTTACAAAGGTTACCAGCCATTAAAAGCCGAAGATGTAGCCGATGCAGTAGCGTATGTTTGTGGCACACCGCCACATGTCAATATCACCAATATGGTTATTTACCCTACTGCCCAGCGCAGTGTTTATGTTCATCACAGAGAGTAGTTTATGATATTAAGAATTGTTCGCCTAACATTTAAACCAGAATTTGAAGAGGCATTTAAACAAGTGTTTGAAGAAAAAAGGGCTTTAATTGCGGCATTTGAAGGTTGCCAAAAAGTAAATTTGTTGCAAGACGTATCTAACGCCAATGTATTTTTTACCATAAGCGAATGGAATAGCGAAAATGAATTGAAGCAGTATAGAAACTCTGTGCTGTTTCGCGAAACTTGGGCTACAGTAAAGCAATGGTTTGCAGCACCGCCAATAGCACATTCAACAGTTGTGTTGTAAGCAGTAGCCTACTTTTTTATCACCTTAGGTACTTTAAAAAAGTCGGAATCTTTTTGCGGAGCATTGCTCAATGCTTCTGCTTTAGTAACAGTATCTTTCACTTCATCTTTTCGCAACACATTTACTTCATCGCTCATATAAATCAAAGGTTCAACACCATCTACATTTACTTCGCTCAGTTTTTCTACCAAGTCGAAAATTTTTTGTAAATCGTTTTGCATGCGTTCGCTTTCAGCAGCATCAAACTCTAATTTCGAAAGTTCTGCCAATCGTTGCACCAAGGCGTTGTCTATCTTCATAATTCGTTTAGCTTCGCGCAAAAATAGAATTTAGTTGCGGAGTTGCGAGTTACAAGTTGCGAAGAAATTCAATCTGTAATTCTGCAAAGCTGTACTTCTGTAAATATTCAAATGGAAATTGTAGTTAGCGGAGTTCGACCAACCAATAGGCAACACATCGGAAATTATTTCGGTGCGGTGAAAAGTTTTGTGGCAATGCAAGAAAAATACGATAGCTATTTTTTTATTGCCGATTACCATTCGCTTACCACCCATCCCAAACCTGCCGATCTTAGTGCCAATGTGCGCCAAACAATAATAGAGTATTTGGCTTGTGGATTAGACCCCGAAAAATGTGTTTTGTATCGCCAAAGCGATGTGCCGCAAATTCCTGAATTGTATTTGGTGTTTAACATGTTGGCTTATCTTGGCGAGTTGGAGCGCGCCAACACTTTTAAAGAAAAAGTGCGCACCCAACCCGATAATGTAAATGCGGGCTTGCTTACTTACCCGGTATTGATGGCCGTTGATATTATTATCCATCGTGCAGTAAAAGTACCCGTGGGTAAAGATCAACAGCAACATTTAGAAATGACCCGCAATTATGTAAATCGTTTCAACTATTTATATGGTGTAGATTATTTTCCCGAGCCGCAAGCTTTTAGTTTTGATGAAAAGTTAGTGAGTATCCCAAGTTTAGATGGCGAAGGCAAAATGAGTAAATCGAAAGGCGAAAACACAGTTATTTTTTTAGATGACGAGCCGGAGCTTATCAGAAAAAAAATGCTTCGTGCTGTTACCGATTCTGGACCAACGGAAATGAATAGCGAAAAATCGGTGCCGGTTCAAAATTTGTTTGACATTATGCAGTTGATTTCGGCAAAAGATACTGTAGAGCATTTTGATGCAGCCTATAATAATTGCACCATTCGCTATGGCGATTTCAAAAAGCAATTGGGCGAAGATATGGTGAAATTTATTGCGCCAATAAGTGAGCGCATTAAAGAAATTTCGGGCAATGAAGCCTATTTGAAAAAAGTGTTGGACGAAGGTGGAGAGCGGGCACGAGCTAGTGCCCAACGCACATTGAACGATGTGAGAGAAATAATTGGCTTTAAAAAGTTTTAAGCAAACAACATTTTTATATTTTCGACACAAGAGCAATATTCTATGGCAAAAACTAAACCTTCTACAAAGAAAAAAGCAGTAGCAAAACCCGTTGCTAAAAAGGCAGTAGCCAAGCAAGTGCCGGCTAAAAAAGTGGTGGTGAAAAAAGCCGCAGCACCCCCAAAGAAAGTTGCAGCACCCCAAAAAGTAGTTGCCGTAAAGAAAGCAGCACCTGCCCCAAAAGTAGTTGCCAAACAAGCGAAGAAAGCCACTAAGCCATCAGTAAAAGCTACACAGGAAGTTGCCAAAAAGGCTGCTGCACCAACACGTGCAAAGTTGCCGATTAGGCATATTGCAATTGCCGGAAACATAGGCTCGGGTAAAACTACGCTTACCCAATTGTTATCGAAACATTATGGCTGGCTGCCACAGTTTGAAGATGTAGATAACAATCCTTACCTCAACGATTTTTATGAAGAAATGACTCGCTGGAGCTTCAATCTGCAAGTCTATTTTTTGAATCAGCGATTTAAGCAAATTGTTGAAATTCAAAATGGGGAAGAAACGGTTATTCAAGATAGAACAATACACGAAGATGCCTTTATTTTCGCCCCCAATCTCCATGCAATGGGCTTGATGAGTTCGCGCGATTTTGAAAATTACAGAAGCCTTTTTGAAACCGTTAGCAGCCTGATTAGAAAGCCGGATTTGTTGATTTACCTTCGTGCATCAGTGCCTACTTTGGTAAATCAAATTCAACGCAGAGGCAGAGAATATGAAGATAACTTGCGTTTAGATTATCTGCGCAGGCTAAATGAATATTACGAAAAATGGATTACCTCTTACACCGATGGTCGCATCTTAATTATTGATGTAGAAAAGGTGAATTTTGCTGACGATAAAGATGCTTTAGGCGAAGTTATTCAGCGCATTGATGCAGAATTGTTCGGTTTGTTTTAGTGTGGAGGTTTTAGAGGTTTTGTACCATTTTTATTGTTGATATAGAAAGGATTGAACTGAGAGGACTGGTAACTCAATCCTCTCAGTTTTGTTATATCTATTTTGTACAAATTTGTTCGAAAAATAAAACTGACTTTTACTTCTTCACCATACGTTTTGTGTCTATTACATTTCCATCGGCTACGAGTGTGTAAGAATAAACTCCGCTGCTTAGGTCTTGTG
>CAZYXR010000129.1:0-5078 GCA_964650845.1 uncultured Chitinophagaceae bacterium | reverse complement strand
ACCAAAAAATCATTTACCAATGAGCCTATATCTGTTGGAAACAGCTTCATTTTTTCTGCTCCGGTTATTTCAGTTTTGGTAACTCCATCAATGTTATTCTCTTTCAAAGTAAGCACTCTGAATTTGCGCTCTACACCATCGCGGCTTTCTTTTACTACATAGCCTCTTTGCTGTACCGTTGTAATGGTAGGGGCGTAAGTAGAAGGGCGACCAATGCCTAACTCTTCTAACTTTTTCACCAAACTTGCCTCGGTATATCTTGGTTGTGGCTTACTGAATCTTTCGGTAGCAGTCATTTCGCGCAAATTCAAATCCTGCCCCACTTTTACCGGAGGCAACAATGTTGATGCTGCGTCATCGGCATCTGCTTCTTCATCAGTATCTTCTGTATAAACTTTCAAAAAACCTTCAAAAACTACCACCTCGCCAGTAGCCGATAACACATCAGTATTCTTATCATTTTTTATCGAAATAATAGTGCGCTCCAATTCTGCATCATTCATCTGCGAAGCTACGGTGCGCTTCCAAATCAATTCGTACAAACGTTGCTCATCGCGCTCTACATCAATTTCGAAATTACTTACTACCGATGGGCGAATTGCTTCGTGCGCTTCTTGCGCGCTTTCGTTTTTGGTAGTGTATTGCCTGCGTTTATGAAATTTATCGCCATAGCGTTGCTTTATTTCAGTAGCCAAATCGGCCAATGCTAAATCGCTTAAACTTGTAGAGTCGGTACGCATGTAAGTAATATGCCCGGCCTCGTAAAGATTTTGTGCAATACGCATGGTGCGCAAAACCGAAAAACCTAACTTCCGAGATGCTTCTTGCTGCAAAGTAGAAGTTGTAAACGGTGCCGAAGGCGTACGCTTTGCGGGTTTCTTTTCAATATCTTTTACAGAAAAAATTGCACCCTTTAGCTGTTCTAAATATGCAAGTGCATCTTGTTCTTTGCTGAATTTTGTGTTGCTTTCGGCTTTCAATACGGCAGTGCGGCCACCTTCTTCGCTCACAATAAAGTTTGCCGAAACTTTAAAAGTTGCTACAGAGTTAAAGTTTTTTACATCACGTTCGCGCTCCACAATCAAGCGCACCGCTACAGATTGCACCCTACCTGCCGAAAGCGATGGTTTTACTTTTTTCCATAGCACAGGCGATAGTTCATAACCCACCAATCTATCTAATACTCTGCGGGCTTGCTGCGCATTCACTAAATCTAAATTTATAAAGCGCGGATTGTTTACCGCATTCTTTATTGCCTTTTCTGTTACTTCGGTGTAAGTAATGCGTTTTGCCTTTTTAGGATCTAAATTCAACACGCTGCACAAATGCCAGGAGATGGCTTCGCCCTCGCGGTCCTCGTCCGTTGCAAGATAAATATCGTCTGCATCTTTGGCCAGCTTTTTAAGTTCTGCAACCAGCTTTTTTTTGTCTTCACTAATTTCATACTGCGGTGTATAGCCATTCTCTATATCAATAGCAACGCCTTTGTCGGGCAAATCGCGAATGTGCCCGTAGCTGGAAGTTACAACAAAGTTGCTACCCAAGTATTTGTTGATAGTTTTCGCCTTGCTTGGCGACTCTACAATAATTAAACTTTTACCTGCCATGTACTTAGTTTGCTTGATTAAAAGTCTGTTTAGATAACAGAGATTGAAAACACAAACATGAAATTTTTATGCTAAATACAAACAGTTATGTAAACCGTGAGCATATAATTTTGCGATACAACAGTTTGTGGAGGCGCGACAAGTTGATGCAAATGCTATGGCAGAAATGGAATTGAAGTTTACAAAAACCACTTCTCATTCTTTATACAAATAATGATTGACACAACAGTAATACAGCTACTTTCAAAAACATTTATTTTGATTGGTATCAATATTTTCTTTTACCATTAACCTCGATTTACATTTGTAGAAAATGAAAAGAAGCTGTTTAAATTTTTTGTTTGAGATTATACAACTTCAAAATCATCAACTCAAAAAAACATAAGACTGAATCCACATTGTATTTTTACAAATTGAATTATTGCAAATGAAAATAATAGGAATAACGGGTACAATTGGCGCTGGCAAAGGAACAATAGTGGACTACCTTCAAGAGAAGCATGGATACAAACATTTTTCTGTGCGCGGCTTTTTAACCGAAATTATTAACCAACGAAAGCTTCCGCTCAACCGAGATTCTATGGTGGAAGTTGCAAATGAATTGAGAGCTAAACATGCACCAAGCTACATTGTAGAACAACTGTATGAAAAAGCTAAAGATGCCAATGCCAACAGTATTATAGAAAGCATTAGAACCGTTGGCGAAATTCAAGCACTGCGTAAGTTAGAAGGATTCAGATTGCTTGCCGTAGATGCCAACCCTACATTGCGCTACGAAAGAATTGTAGGGCGCAACAGCGAAACCGACCGCATTAGTTTTGATACTTTTAAAGATAACGAAGCTCGCGAAATGAACTCTACCGACATCAACAAACAAAATCTTGGTGCTTGTATTGCTCAAGCAGATTTTAAACTAATGAATGATGGTTCGTTTGAAAATTTGTATTTGCAAATAGAAGAGGCACTAAACAAAATATACACAACTTAACTAAGATGCTTTAATGAAAGCTCCATTATTGCATTGAGTTTAGCTTTATCCCGCTTAACCTTAGCATAAACCATCAAACCTTGCAAAACATTGGTGAGGTAATATGCTTTGGCATCTATATTTTCTACATTTTTCAACTCGCCTTTTTCAATTGCACTGCGAAGCAGTTTTTTGTATAGCTCTTCATAATCCGACATTGAATCTATTACCCATTGTTCCACTTCTGCATCGTGAGGCGCCATTTCAATTGCGGTATTGGTTAAGTAACCACCTCTGCGGTGGCGCTTATCGGTTACATCTTCAATAACACTTTGAAAAGAGATTCTGATTGCTTGAAGCGGAGATGGTATTTCTTCCAGCATTTTAAGATTGTTTTGTAGCCGCTTGCGGTAATTGTGCAGTGTAGCCATAAACAAACCATGCTTATCTTCAAAAGCCTCGTACATACTTGCTTTGCTGAGCTTTAAATGATCAACAAGCTCTTGAACCGAAGTGCCGTTGTAGCCTTTTGTCCAAAATAAATCCATTGCTTTCTCTAAAACCGCCTCATATTTGTACTGTTTAGGACGTGGCATACTTCGCTAATTTTATCGGCAAATGTATTAAGTTAAATCGCTCATATACTATTGATTATCAACATTCTCCACCAATTTTACAGAACGAATGTTCTAAAATATAACTAATTGAAAAACAATGAGCAAACTTAGTGTAAACATCAACAAAGTAGCCCTACTCAGAAACGCAAGGGGCGGAAATGTTCCAGATATAATTCAATTTGCAAAAGATTGCGAGCGATATGGAGCCGATGGCATTACTATTCATCCGCGACCAGATGAGCGACACATAACCAAAAAAGATGTTTACGCATTAAAAGAAATTGTAGTTGGCGAATACAACATTGAAGGCTACCCTACCGAAGATTTTTTAAAAATGATAGAAGCAGTTCAACCTCATCAATGCACATTAGTGCCCGATGAGCCTACACAGTTAACATCGGATCACGGATGGGATACAGAAAAAAACCTGCAATTACTAAGCCAAGTAGTTAATCGCCTACACGCAAAAAATATTCGTGTTTCATTGTTTATTGACCCCGTAAATTCTTTGATAGAAAATGCAAAAATAACCGGATCCGATAGAATAGAATTTTACACCGGTCCCTATGCACACGACTACAATTTGGCGAAAGAAAAAGCAATAAAATCATTTTCGGAAGCAGCTAAGTTTTGCAACGAAATTGGCATAGGCATCAATGCCGGGCATGATTTAAGTTTGGATAACTTGAAATTTTTCAAACAAAATATTCCTCAACTTTTGGAAGTTTCCATTGGCCACGCACTTGTAAAAGATTGCTTATACTTTGGTTTAGAAAACACCATAAGAATGTATAAACGGGCATTGCAATAAAGCAACTAAAGTTCTATTGCCGGGTTCCAAAACAGCGTATCAAAATTCACGATACAATCATCTTTTACTTCTATTCCTTCGGCTTCTAAAAGTTCTTGCATAAAGGTAGGCGATGCAAAATGATTTTTGCCCGACAGCACACCTTTGCTATTTACAACCCGCTGTGCAGGCACTGGCGGCAGTTGCCCATGAGCAGCATTCATAGCCCAACCCACCATGCGCGCACTTTTACCGCTACCAAGATATTTTGCTATGGCACCATAAGAAGTAACCCGACCTTTAGGAATTTGCCGAACTACATCATATACATTCTCGAAAAATGAATAATCCCCGCTTTTCTTCATGCTTCTGTTATTTTCGCGCCCGTAATACAAAAAGCTAAAATAGAAAGTAATAAATGAGCCAGCTAAGCGAACAAGAAATTGTAAGAAGAGAAAAACTAAAAGAGTTTGAAAGATTAGGTATTGACCCATATCCGGCAGAATTGTTTGAAGTGAACGTTACTTCGCAAACAATCCACAACACATATAAAGCGGAAGAAGGTGCCGAGAAGTGGCATGTTTCAATAGCAGGCAGAGTCATGGCAATTCGTTTGATGGGCAAAGCCGCGTTTGCAGTGTTGGAAGACCAACACGGCAGAATACAACTATATGTTTCGAAAAATGATTTGCAGCAAGGCGAGGATGCAACGCTATGGGATGAAGTATTTAAAAAATTGTTAGACATAGGCGATTTTGTAGGCGTAAAAGGTTTTGTGTTTACAACCAAAACAGGCGAAACTTCTATACATGTTACCGACTTTAAATTTCTTTCGAAAGCATTGCGCCCCTTGCCCATTGTAAAAGAAAAAGACGGAGAAATTTATGATGCATTTACCGACCCCGAGTTGCGCTATCGCCAGCGCTATGTTGATTTGGTGGTGAATCAAGGAGTAAAAGAAACCTTTATTAAACGCAGTAAAATGGTGCAAACCATTCGCGACTATTTGAATGCAAATGGCGCATTGGAAGTGGACACCCCGGTGCTGCAAAACATTCCGGGAGGTGCCGCTGCGCGACCTTTTGTTACACATCACA
>CAZYXR010000128.1:0-5093 GCA_964650845.1 uncultured Chitinophagaceae bacterium | reverse complement strand
ATATTATCAAGTTTGTTATGTATTATTCGCTTTTTGTTTGTGTTTTAAACAAATCGAATGCGCGTAAAATGTTTGCCACATTCTTGCGCGGATTTACCGAGCCTACGTACACAAAGTATGGCTTGCTTTGTGCAAATTTTGCTCGCATGGCTGCTTTGTCTGCTTCGCAAATTGGGGCAAAAAAATCTTTTACACCGCTATAAACAACATCAACTTTTTGTGGCGCAACATTGTAGAATTTGCAAATATCGGTTTTGGAATATTCGGATACCGTAGCAAGTTGAGCGGCATGGTGCGCAAAACGCGGCATAAAGTATTTGAAGTATTGGTTTTGCAAAAAGCCCATGTGTTTTGGAAAATGCTCGTAGGCTATATCGTGCATTACTAAAACTTGCGGAATGCTACTGCGCAACACTCCGTGTCCATCGGGCGATAGAAACAAATCGGGCTTGTGTTTATTCAGCCATTGTGCAATGCTCCATTCGAACCACCACACGTATAAAAACGGGTGGCGTGCTTGCGGAAAAAGCACTACCGGTGTTACATTTTTACCATAAATAAATTCGGAACTAAAAGACCTATCGAACAAAAACCAAAAGTGAGTATCCGGATTTTGCTGTGTAATTCGTTTCAATGTTTCGTGTGTAAAATAGCCTATACCTTCGAGCCTGCCCGATAGCAAAAGCCTAACATTAACTGCCACACTTCGTTTGTATTGCACAGCGGCAAAAGAAATTGATTATTGATTAGTGTGCATTGATTATTGTCCACAACCTGGAGGCTTGCAGCCAAGTGCTCGCAACTTTTCATTTCTTTGCTGTGTTTACCGATGCGCAAACAGTTTGCATTCAATCTTATTTTTTTAATTGTTGCCAATTTACTGGTAAAGCCTTTTTGGATTTTTGGCATTGACCGAGTAGTGCAAAATCGCTTAGGCGCTGCCGAGTATGGCACTTATTTTGCCTTGTTTAATTATTCGCTTCTCTTTAGCGCATTGCTCGATTTGGGTTTGAATAATTTCAACAGCAGGTCTATAGCTCGTTCGCCACACAGGTTAAGCAGCTACTTTGGTAATTTGCTTACGCTCAAAGTGCTTCTTTCGGTTGGTTATTTTTTAATTGCGTTGTTGTTTGCTGCCATCAGCGGATTTAATGAAACTCAGATCAAGCTGCTGCTGTTGCTATTGCTTAATCAAGCATTGCTTACACTTATTCTTTTTTTTCGCTCCAACTTACAAGCCTTACTTTTTTTTAAAACCGACAGTTTTATTGCGGTTAGCGATAAGTTGATTGCTGTAGTGATATGTGCTGTTATGTTGTTAGGTAACAATCTTATTCCGTTTGGCATTTGGAGTTTTGTGTTGGCGCAAACATTTGCATTGCTGCTTACTGCAATTTTTTCGGGTATGATTGTAGCCAACAAAGCTGGTTTTAAGTTTACATTTTGGAAATGGCGATTTACTTCTAAAGTGTTTAAAACCACCTTGCCTTATGCCTTGTTGGTGTTGCTGATGGGCATTTACAATAGAGTAGATGCGGTGATGCTGGAGCGACTGCTGCCCGAAACAGGGGCAATGCAAGCCGGAATTTATGCCGCAGCTTATCGTATTTTTGATGCAGCAAATCAGTTTGGATTTTTGTTTAGCATTATTCTGCTGCCATTGTTTGCTGTAAATTTTCGGAAAAAAGTGTCCAATGCAAAGTTGTTTGATTTTGGCATGAAGACCATCGCGCTTTTTGCAATTGGCGTGTCGGTGGTTTCTTACACTTATGCAGATTTTATTATGGATTTGCTGTATCACACTCGCAGCAGCAGTTGGACTACAATTTTTAAAACCATCATGCTTTGTTTTATTCCGGCATCGCTTACATACATAGCCGGAACTTTTCTTACGGCAAAGGGAGAAATTATGGCATTGTGTGAAATTTCTGTAGTAGGAATGCTGTTCAACGTTGTAGTTAATTTTTGGTTGATTGCAGACTATGGCGCACTTGGTTGTGCTATTGCGGCATTATCAACCAATGTTTTGATGTTGTTGCTGCATATTGTTTTGGTACTAAAAAATGGATTGACACTAAAATCAATTCCGGTGTTTAAAATTGCAGGGTTTACCGTTGTTGTTTTTGCAATAGCGTTTTTGATAAGCAATTTAAGTTTCATTATGCCGTTTCAATTGCTGTTTTTAGGAATTTTGGGTGTTGCAATGGCTTTTGTTTTCAGAATAGTATCATTGAATGAACTTACTGATTTGCTTAAATCAAAACTTCAAAGCAAGGCATCTTAATTCTTTTATTTTCGCGGCTTAATTTTTAAGGAATGAATGAACAACAGAATTTAATATCGGCTACCAAAACAGTAATACGATGGTGGAAACACATATTGGGCATTTCGCTTTTAGCAGCGGCAATAACAGCTTTGGTAGCTTTGTTTGTTTTAGATGAATACTTTTTGTCGTCTTCAACTTTTTACCCGCTCAACCAATCGGTGAATGACCGCTCGGTGTTGTTCAATACTTCATCATCAAATTTGGTATATTACTATGGCGATAAATACGATGTAAACAGGGTGCTTACCATTGCCAACTCAAAACCATTGATAATGGAAATGATAGAGAAATATGGCTTTGTAGAACATTATGATATTGACCGAAACAAACCATATTGGCGTACAATTGTTTACAAGAAGTTTGTAAAAAATTACAATGCCATTAAAACCGAAAAAGATGCCATTGAAATATCGCTTTTAGATACCAAACCCGCGCTTGCCGCAAAGTTTGTGAATGAAATGGTGCATGTAATTGACAGCATAAACAGCAAAACAATTAAAGAGAGCCGCTCAAGAATGTTGGCTGCTTTAGATGCAGATTTAGAAAAATCTTCCACACATTTAGAAAAGCTAAGTGCTGATGCCGACTCTTTTGTGCGTATCAATAAATTGAAGGTTACATTTAGTCAATATGGTGCAGTGCTTGTAGAAGGCGATAACTTTTTGGCAAGAGAAAACGTAAGGCAGTTGTTTAAAGAAATAGAAAATCAACAACGTGAATTGTTGAACAAAAGGAACATTCGCGAGCAAATAGAAGTGTCAATAAACAACACAGCTTCATCGTTAAGCATAGTTGAAAAAGCCGAGCCAGCCGATAGGCGCGAAAAACCGCAACGCACCATCATGGTTGTAATTGCTTTCTTTATTGCGTTGATATTTTCAATTGTTGGTGTGTTGTTGCTTGAGCAGCTAAATGATTTTCGTAAGCAACTAAGCGCATAATGAATCGGTTGCTACCAAAGCTGAATATTGCCTTGCTGTGGAGCTATGGTTTTTTTACCATTGCGTGTATTGTACTTGCTTTTTACTTCGAGTTCAAACCACTGCTTTTGGCTCCGGCTTTGATACCTGCCGTTTGGCTTGGGGTTAATGATTTTCCACAGCTTTATTACATATTGCTGTTTTTTCTTCCGCTTTCAATGGAGTTTAGTTTTACTCCATCGCTTGGTACCGATTTGCCTTCGGAGCCGTTGATGATAGGTTTGATGCTGGTTACGATTTTTTACCTTATCAAAAACCAAAATGCCCTGCCACAAGCGTATTACAAACATCCAGTGCTATTGTTTTTGATGCTGCACATGGGATGGATTTTTGTTACCACACTTAATGCTTTGAACTTTACGGTGTCGCTAAAAGTGTTTACTGCAAAAATATGGTACATAACGGTTTTTGTTTTTCTTACAGCAATTGTAATCAACAGTTTTAGCAAGTTTCAAAAAGCTTTTTGGTGCATTTTTTTTCCGCTATTGGGCACAGCAATAGTTACTATGATTCGCCACGCGTACAAAGATTTTGGTTTT
This sequence comes from uncultured Chitinophagaceae bacterium, assembly GCA_964650845.1. GTDB lineage: Bacteria > Bacteroidota > Bacteroidia > Chitinophagales > LD1 > UBA7692. The sequence continues at coordinate 1,248 of CAZYXR010000128.1, read as the reverse complement.
GAAGAAATTAACCGTTGTGTAACACCCTATTTTGCTAATCATGTAAACTACGCATTGATGCTGGTGGTGTTCTATCCTTTTATTTGGGTTGCTGCTACGTGGTATAAAAAGAATTCGTGGCAGTATTGGATTCTTGTATTTGCTAAGGTGTTTTTTATTGTTGCAATCTATTTTTCGTACACGCGTGCGGCAATGGCTGCGGCATTGGTAATGATTCCGTTTTATTATGTGGTGAAGTTTAGGTTAATGAAAATTGCACTGGCAATTGCCGCAATAACAGCATTGGTAGGCGTGGCTTATATGGTTGATGATAACAGGTTTTTAAAACATGCCCCCGAGTTTGATAATACCATTTATCACGATGAATTCAGCGACCACATGAGTGCTACTTTTGAAGGGAAAGATGTGAGCAGTATGGAGCGGATTTACAGGTGGATAGCCGGTGGAAGAATGATTATGGATAGGCCATTGATGGGTGTTGGTGCAGGTAATTTTTATCCTTATTACAAGCAATACGCTGTTTCGAGTTTTGAAACATGGGTGAGCGATAACGAAGAACGCTCCACTATTCACAATTATTTTTTGTTGCTTTTGGTAGAGCAGGGTGTTTTTGGTTTGCTAATTTTTTTGGCTTTTACTGCATATATCTTTTTGTTGGGCGAGAACCTTTACCATCGCATGGCTCATGATTATCAAAAGTATATGTTGATGGGGGTAATGCTTTCGATGATGGCGATTTACCTTTCGCTTACATTGAATGATATGCTGGAGAGCGATAAAATTGGCACCTTGTTTTTCTTTAATGTTGCCATGTTGTTGATTTTTGCAACCAAGCCGCTACTTGATACGGAGCGTAAGTAAAGTAAGGTCGTCATCAAATTCAGTTCCTTTTGTAAATCGCAACATCTCATCAATCAATTGTTTATTAAACTGCTCTATGGTAAGATGATGATTCTGCTTAAGGAAGTTTTCTATTCTATCGCTTTCAAAAAGGTTGCCATCGGGGTCTGATGCTTCCGATAAACCATCGGTGTAATTTACAATTATTGAGTTTGGTGCTACTGCCACTTCGCCAACATTGATGAATGGAAGAATGCTGAACATGCCCAGAATGGTACAGCCTTGATCTAACTCTTTAATTTCGCCCGAAGAGTTTAGTAATGAAGAGGTGTGGCCGGCATTTACATATTGCAACAAGCGGGTTTTGTAATCGAAAATTCCGATAAAGAATGTGATGTATTATTCGCC
>CAZYXR010000127.1:0-5094 GCA_964650845.1 uncultured Chitinophagaceae bacterium | reverse complement strand
TTTGGGTCATTGGTTTATTGGGGAGATGGCAGCAATGTTACACAAAATGCTAATGGTGTTGCATCATTGAATGATTTGAGTGGAAATAGCAACCACGCAATACAAGCTGATACAACTAAGCGGCCATTGATAGTTCCAAATGTATTGAATGGGAAGCCTGTAGTTAGATTTGATGGAGTGAATGATGTTTTAACTACGGGCGCATTTTCATCATTGGCAAATTTGCCAAATACAATATTTGTAGTATGGAGTGTAAATAGTCCACTAACAGGCACCACGAATACGGTAGTATCTGGGTTGAATTCTACCGAGAATAATTTTGTTTACTGGGCAACATCTGGAGGTGGTCGAATAGCCCAAGCGACAAACAATACAATTTTTTATCCCAAAACAGCCCCTTTTTCACATATAATCACCACAGCATACTATACAAATAGTCCGGCAACAGGCTCCTTGTTGAGGGAGAACGGAGTGCAGCAGATAACAGGGAATATAGGGACATTAGGGTTGGGTGGATTAAACATAGGCTCTACCTATGGCACAGGTGGTTTTTTGCGTGGCGATGTGGCGGAAGTGATAGTTTACAATAGCGGTCTTAGTGCACAACAGCGTATAGATATAGAGCAATATCTGCGATTTAAGTACGCACCACAAATCAATCTTGGTCCAGATATAAGAATTCCTTATGGTGTTTGCGATACATCTTTAGATATTGGCTCTAACTTTACTGCCATACAATGGAGTACTGGCGCAACTACAAGAACAATTTCTATTAAAAAGCCTGGCAAATACTGGGTAACAGCTTTAGATATTTTTGGTTACACCACAAGCGATACTATCAATGTGCTTGTTCCATACAGTGGAATATCACCTGCTAAAGATACAATCATCTGCGAAGGAAGCATTGCTGAATTTGATTTTAATATCACGGGTTTGCCATATTCATTTTTATGGTCCACTGGCGATACCACACAATCAATCACTGTTAATCAATCGGGTAACTATTTCGTACAAGTTTCTGATACTATTGGTTGCACTCTTTTCAGCGACACAGTTAACGTTTCGGTTGATAGTCTCGAATTTTCCTCTGTTTTGGATGACGATACCGTGGCTTGCGCCAATGCATCGCTTGGATTAAATCCATACATTTACCCATATCAATTTTACCAATGGAGCAATGGGCAAAATAGCGATACAATTGTTGTAACGGGCGCAGGCAAGTTTTTTGTTACCGTAACCGATGTCAACGGTTGCGTTGCAAAAGATTCAATAAATGTTTCGAGGCTAAAAGGAGTTGTGCCAATTGTGAATTTCGGCTATAAAAATGTTTGCTTGGGCGATACTACTTTGTTTGCCGACTCAACAGCGATAGTAGCTCCTGAGAGTGTAGCAATTAGACAGTGGAGTTTTGGAAACAATATTCCTTCCGATACTGCTAAAAATCCATTGGTGGTTTTTCCTAATACATCTATGTATCCGGTATCATTATATGTTGAAACCGATTCTGGCTGCTTTAACTCCAAAACTATGAATCTGCAAATTGGTGCGCGTCCGTCTCCATTTATCTCATACAATGTAAGTTGTGCCAATTCGCCTGTAACACTTGCCGATGCCAGCACAATTCCTCTTGGCGACACTGTTAAGTTTTGGAATTGGGATATAGATAATGGCAATTTGTTTTCTACTAAAAATGTAATATATAATTTCCCTTCGGTAGGCGAGTTTCCGGTTAAGCTAATAGTTACTTCTGCAAAAGGCTGTGTAGATTCTGTCTCGGTAAAGGTGGAGGTATTTCCTTCCATCAACCCAGATTTTACCTTTGCAAATCAATGTGTGGGGCAGTCAACAATTTTTACAGATGCAACTCAGTCTTTTTCTATTATCAAGCGGGTGTGGCGCTTAAGCGATCAGTTTGCATTAATCAACGATTCACTTTCATTCAAAAAAGTTTTCGCGTCAGCCGATACTTTTGAAGTTACTCTAGAAGTTACAAATGCAATTGGATGTGTAGATACAGTAACTAAACCGATAGTGATTTACCCTTTGCCTGTGGCACAAATTGTTGATACGGTAGCATGTGTTGGTTCATCGGTTACGCTTACCGAAAATTCTCAAAGTGCCGATTCTATAATTCGCTACGATTGGGTTTTCGATAGTAAGCAATCAAAACTTCGCAATCCAGTATTTGCAGTTAGTGATACTGGTGAAATTCAAATGCAGCTAAAGGTTACTACACTACAAGGATGTATAGATTCGGTTCAAAATAGTTTTAGAGTGGTTGCTGTTCCCAAAGCTGCATTTGCCTACTCACCGCTTTTTGGCGAGTCTCCATTAGAAGTTACTTTTACTAATGCCAGCACAAATGCAACCAACTACCTGTGGAATTTTGGCGATGGCACTGGTTCTTCTACTGACAACAATCCTGTCTACACTTACCATTTCAACGATACATTTTCTATTAAACTCACTGCCACAAACCACTTAGGATGTGCCGATTCTATGTCGCGAGATATTGTTGTTATACCTACAGATGCAGATATTCAATTGTTAACCATCAATACGCAAAATAATCAACTGTTGAATAGTGCCCTATCTGCAAACGTTATAGCTCGCTTTGCAAACGTAGGCACTCAGCCTATTGTCAATGCGCAGTTTCTTGCCCGTTTAGATGATGGTACCACCATCTTAGATGATTGGCAAGGGCTGTTGTATCCTGGCGACCAACTGCTTCATACATTTAGTTCGGCTTTTTATCTGCCAAAAAGTTCTGTAGTGCAATATGTTTGTGTAGATGCTGTTAATGTAAACAATGGTGCAGAGAAGAAGTTAGAGAACAACAAAAATTGTCGTTCACTTTCTAATCAATCTGTTATCACAAACCTTTATCCCAATCCGGCATCTGGCGAAATCTTCTTAGATCTGATTTTGCCCGATGAAACCGAATTCAGTTTTGAAGTAAGTAACGAAATGGGGCAGAAAATGATTCCGAAATTCGACTACAAGGGCGTGCGAGGTATCAACACCGTTTCTTTTGATGTTCGTTCGTTCCGTCCGGGTGTTTACTTCTTGCGCATCAAGTATCGAGATAATACCGAAGTGCAGAAATTTCAAGTAATCAGATAGAGTAGGAGAGGCACAAGTACCCATCTCACTGCTAAAGTTTGTGGTCTTTTATTATTCCCATCAGTACGTAATGTACTGATGGGAATTTTTATTTTAAGGTTAATGACAATAATACGGCTGCTGTCTAATGAAGCTTGTTATGTCTCCGTTTCAAAATATATCTTGTAAAACTTTCTGCCATTTTCATCTACCCCTTGTTCTATTAAGTCGCGATTGCCGTGGATGTAGATGTGAAAATTCTTGTCGAGTTTTAAAACACTTTTAAAAACTCGCGATTGCTTTTTCACTGCCGATGCAGATATGGTAAAATTATCTTCAATTTCAATTTCTCTTTCTTGTTGAAAAACAGTTTTGAAATTGTTGAACCTGTCAATAATTTCAGGTTGTGCCATCACCTCGTTTGTAAAATCAACTATATTGAAGTTATCATTTTCTTTGAAAAACTTCACCGATTTATTCAGCAAATCCACCTGGTCGGCTCTTGTTACTTCAAAATGTTGAGGAAGTTCGTTGGTTACAAAATTCTTGCAAAGTGTCATTACATTTTGTGTATTGAAATATTCATCCTTGCGTTGAATTACATGCAAAAAATCATCTGTCCAATACTGTGCATCGCTTCCCCTGCCTGCGCTGTCTGCTATTGCCACAATATATCCGGCATCTTTTTCGCTATTGTATATCAACGCGCCTTTGTCTAATTTATGGATGTTTATTCCCTTTTCGCTATCAATTGTTAATCCCTCAAATGTTGCATCCACCTTTAGGAATGTATCTTTGTTTTCAGTTTTGAACAAACCAATTGCATCTACGATTTGACCTGCTACAAAACAATCTTTGAAATATACAGTGTAAAATTCTCCGCTTTTTACTTTTGGGTGCTTACTGCACTCATGTAAATGTTTCGCCAAGCTAAACGAATGCTCTATGAGAGAATTCGGGTTATCAAAAATCTTAGTTGCATAAACATACACCTCGTTTAGCAATACATCACTTTCGTGATAAAGATTGAAATGTTCGCTACTCTTAAACGGAGGCAAAAAGTATTCCTTGAACAACTCTTTATGTTCATTACTTAACTCAATGCTCTCTTGAGTTGCAATAATCCCTTCCCCCTCCATCTTATTGCCTACTCTATGCACGGCAAGCTTCAATATATCATGCGTAAAATCTCCACTTATCATTCAGCAAAAGTATCATTTATATGTAGGGCTATGCAATAGCATAAATACAATATGCACAATTGGCAATTGCGTTGCGAGGTAATTGAAGTTCCACACCTGCAAGTATCAATGTGTAGTAAATACATAATCGCAACGTGTTGTTTTATGCCAATTGTCTATCATTCCACCAAGTAGTTTTTTGGTAAGAATACCTATAGCTCCATAAAAATGAGATTTTTTTTGCCGCCTGAAACCATTGCCACTGCTTGGTTTTATTCAATTCTATTCTGAAAATACAAAACTTTTTTTCATCACCCTATTGTGGATTTGAAAAAGGTGATTACATTTGCAGCCCGCTAAACAAAAAAGGGACGTTCTTTCACACTTGTTAAGCGGAAACATTTATACAAAAAGCGTAGCGATACGCCTTCAAAAATATCACATCTACAAAGTGGAACTTTTTTAGTTCACCATCGTATCCAAATCCTCTTCTTTACTTTATAAAGAAAGGTCAAGCCCAAAAGATTTTTCCTTAATAGGAAAAACGCCTAAGTACAATACAAAAGGCCATTACTGCTGCGAAGCAAAACTCAGTAACAATAGAAGTTACACAAGGGCAAAAAAATATTTTTATAAAAATGTTTGGAAATGCAAATAACAAAAACATATATTTGCGCCCCGTTTCTGAAAGGAGATGGGAATGTTCTAAACAAAAAGATTGAATAAAGGCTTGATAGTCTTATCAATTACTCTGCTAAAAACGGCAATGATTTCTTTGCAATAAGCAATCTCGTTTTTAGAAAAGTTCTTT
>CAZYXR010000126.1:0-5375 GCA_964650845.1 uncultured Chitinophagaceae bacterium | reverse complement strand
CGAAAACTGGTGGATGATAGAAAACCTTGCTACCGAATTGGGCGCAGCTACCGCCTGCTCGCGCGCAGTAGCCGATGTAGATTGGCGTCCTCACCACGAACACGTAGGTCAAACCGGCTTCACTGTTCGTCCAAACTTATACATTGCAGTTGGCATTTCTGGTGCTATACAACACCTTGCCGGGGTAAACCAAAGCAAAGTGATTGTTGTAATCAACAACGACCCTGAAGCTCCATTTTTTAAAGCTGCCGACTATGGTATAGTTGGTGATGCATTTGAGGTAATGCCTAAGTTTATTGAAGAATACAAGAAGTTTAAAGCAGCGCACTAAGCGCCTTAATAACGAAACAAAAATGCCGTGCAGCAACGCATGGCATTTTTTATTTTCAGAAGAAGCTGTTTTGATTTGTATCGTAAGAATTTTTATGAACTATTTTCGAGCGAAACAAGGAACGGTTTTGAAGGCATAATGGAATAAATCTGTCGAAATAGCGAAGCGTATTCAACGAAACCGATAACAAACAAATCATTATGAGTTAAAAACACTGACGAAGTTGCAGCCGAAAAGAGCCATAAAAAAATTATTGAGATGAATCTAAACAGCTTCAAAATAAACTGATTAGTTTGCAATTGTTTTTATGAATGATGTATTGCTTTTCTTTCAAAGAAAGTTTTCGCGTCAAACAAAGAATATCACCTGATGAACAAAGTTGAATTAGAAATTATTGCCCTATCGCACAGCGTTACACAGTCGCACTCATTTGCCGTAGTATTGGGCGAAGTAGGCGGCACCCGCAGATTGCCGATAGTAATTGGCGGCTTTGAAGCACAGGCAATTGCAGTAGCATTAGATAATATGCGCCCTTCGCGCCCATTAACACACGACTTGATGAAAATGATGTGCGATACATTTGACATCACACTCAAGCAGATTTACATCAGCAAATTGCAAGATGGCGTTTTTTACAGCAATTTGATTTGCGAGCAAAACGGAGAAGAATTCGATATAGACTCGCGCACATCCGATGCTTTGGCAATGGCAGTGCGTTTTCATTGCCCTATTTTTGTAGAAGAAAATATTTTGTTGGAAGCAGGTGTAGAAGCCGACCCCAACGAAGCCGAAAGCCTTGAACAAGAAATTGCAGAACTTACAAACCCACAACCTGTGCCATCGGGCAGCTCTAATTATGCAGGCATGACCGATGATGAACTACACAAACAACTTATGGCGGCTATTGATGGCGAAGATTACGAAAAAGCCGCACGCATAAGAGACGAACTGAATAAAAGAGAAAAATAAACCCTACTCTTTCCTTCGCACCACATTATCTGTTTCAAAAATAAAAATACATCGAAACCTGCTCAAGCAATTGAAGCAATTCTAAAGCAGCAAAAACTGCATTAATCCATTTCCTTCTTCTTGAACACCGGAATAATCCACCCGAATTTTATTCCTATCAAAAGGTCAATTCGCTTTTGCGTATCGCTGGTTTGTGTATCAAAATTCATAACCCTTCGGCTTTGTGTAAATGCAATATCTGCCTGCACACCACCATAAAACGACAACCACTTCTTGTGCTTCAGGTAAATGCCTCCAATGAACTGAGAAATCACAGGACCATTCGCCATGCGGTCATAGCCCTTTCTATAAGTGCTGTTAAGCTGAGGTATAGTTTCCTTACGCACATCTATCAATATCTTGTGCTGCATAAAACCAACTCCGGTAAGCAGCAGCAACCCCGAATGATTTAAAGGATTTTTGCCGAACACAATTGTTTTGCCAAAAAAAGCCTTTACCGTAAAACCTCTTTCTTGCAAAAACACATTCACCAAAGTGCCATTTTGCACACCCACAAAATTGCCCTGCGAGGTTGAAATTTTATTCAACACAGAATCTTCTTTTACTTTGGTGCCAAACATAAAGCCTGCATCTACGCCAATGTGCCAATGCTTGCGCAACTGGTAACTGAGCGAACCACCTAACTGCGAATTGTAGCCAAACCGCTTTTGCATATCCAGCAATGGAAACTGCGCGGTAAAAGCCGGAGCAATCAATATGGCGTTGTTGAAATTCTTGTCTGTTACAAATTCATCGTTCTGCGCAAACACGTTTGCAACGCAACATAAAAAAGCAAGCAGCAACTTGTTCTTAATCATTGCCGCAAATCTATCAGACTTCTTCATAAATTCATCCAATTGTTAATCATGGCGCCCTCCTCCCGTGTAGCATTTGTCATTCTCCAAAATCCCTTCACAGCAAGCGTCTCGCCTAGTGGACGTTGCGTTGGCTGAGCGACCATTGTAACCTGAAAACATCCGCATATTAATTCCCATTTCTAAAATTTAATATTATACTTTTACCACATGTAAACCACCCGTTGCATGAAGCACACTTTACTTTCTTTCTGTTTTTTCTGTTGCAGTTACTGCATGACGCAAAACCTTGTGCTTGGTTTTAGTTTTCACAGCAACACTACTTTTTCATTTTACAATAATTGGGTTCATATACCCGGTAATGACCTTTGCTCATCAGAACTGAATGGCGAAGCCATTGCCCGCAGATTGGACCTTCTCTCCGCTCACCCGCCAGCGGGATGCCGCAACATACATCACACACACATTTAAACAAGCTCTTGGAAACGTTCGGGCTTGGCTCTAAGTTTAAAAATATTTTATGTGCAGAGGAATCGAATTCGCTTATCTTTAAGTTGCGTAAAGCAAGCGTGTGAGTTTCATAAACGCACAAATAGAATTTAATCAAATTTTTAACCGCCTGTTATGGCATCGAAGTTTTTTTCTCTTTTTTCTTTTTTCGTTTCGGTAATCACTAATTCCTATTGTCAGCCGTTTGTCAATTTAGTGCCCAATCCAAGCTTTGAAGAATACAGCAATGGTTGTCATGTTAATTTTAATGAAGCACCATTGTCTTGGTCTTGGTGGCGAGAATCTCCTAACTCTTTCAGCACATGCGTAGTTCCGCAGAATCTTCTAGATTCTTTAGGATGGGCATCATGGAATGGCTTTGGTTCTCAAGAGCCCGCACATGGAGCATCGTATGTAGGAGTATACGCCTTCAGTCCTAATCCATTCTCCAATAATAACTTCAGGGAATATGTAGGATGTGAGTTAACAGAGCAATTGGTTGTTGGAGAAACCTACTACGTTTCTTTCAAAACCAGCCCGGGCTTTGGGAATTACTACAACCCAGTATGGACGTGCAGTCATATCGGGGCAATCTTTACTACTCAAAGCTATCTGCATCCAAACAATCCCATGCCCATCCCCAACTTTGCGCATGTATATACTGATGAGATTATTTCAGATACCACCATCTGGACAGTCGTTTCCGGCACTATCGTAGCCGATAAACCATACACGCACCTTGGATTGGGGCTATTTTTTGAACTGGGATTGTTTGATACGCTTCGGCTGAAGACTGGAAATACCTTGGGTTCTTATTATTTTTTTGATGAAATATGTGTTTCTCGCTCTCCTGATTGTTTAACTGTGGGTATCAACCATTTGGCACAATCTGCCATCAGTTTGTTTCCCAATCCGGCAAGTGATTGGTTGCAAATCACCGGAGTAGAACAGGATGCAAGGGTGCGTGTGTTCACAGCTACCGGACAATTGGCATTAACGCATCAATGGGCAGCAAACGGACAACATATAGATGTTTCATCATTACCCGCAGGTATTTACTATGCTGAAATAGAAACGAAAACAAAACACTGGAGGAAAAAACTTTCGATTGTGCGCTGATAGGCATAAATCGAAAAAAATGAAAAACTACATTAAACACAAATGGATTTTCACAGGCTTACTATCTATCATTTTCTTTGCAGTTTATGCACAACCCGACTGGAACACAAATGGTAATAATATAACCGGAGGCGAATGGTTCGGTGCAGATAACGCCAGTACAATACCACTCGAAATCCGGCATGATGCCAATAACCAGCAGATAGATTTTCTTACAAATGCTGTCAGGCGCATGCGCATTGGTGCGGGTAATGCCACTGCGCCAACAACCGGAACTGCCACAGCCGGTTTTGTGGGTATTGGCCCCCATCCCAGTTTATACAGCAGGCTTACAATTTCTAATATAGCTACAGGAGCTGTTGGCGGATATCGCCCATGGATGCAAACAGGCGTTTTCAGTATAGAAAACTCCGACAATACGTATATGGGTAGGAAGAAAGAGGAAGAAGAAGGCACAGACCGCAGCAATGCAGTGTCAAGGGTGAGAATTACACCTCCAAAATTTAATACAAACGAAACAGTAAAATCATAAACAGTGCTTAGCTTCGTATATATTATGCACACCTCCATCAAAGCATTATCCTTTTTTCTTTTTTCTGTGTTGTGCCTTGCGGCACACGCACAAAATCTCGTGCCTAATAGTTCGTTTGAGGAGTACACAAACTGCTCTGGTGCTTCAGGAAACATAACTGATGCTAAAGGGTGGTTTTCTTCAAGCGGCTCACCTGATTATTATAATCCTTGTGCGGGAACAATAGCTCCAACTGTGGATGTTCCGAGTAATTGGTGTGGCTATCAACTACCTTTGGACGGTAACGCATATGCAGGGATTGGGACGAAGCTTGATTTTCCTCCAAATACTCGTGAAATAATTAGCACCTCTCTTGAAGAGCCGCTAATTATAGGAGAGAAATATTTTGTATCAGCTTATGTTTCCAGAGGATTGTCGGAAATAACACACTGTGCAGTAAATAACTTCGGTTTTCGTTTTTCAATTAACTCTTATGTGGCTGTAAATCAAAACCACATACCAATTGACAATTTCTCACACATTCATTCTACAAGTCTCATTACAGATACGGCAAACTGGGTTTGGCTTGGTGGTTCATTTGTTGCAGACTCGGCATATCAGTATTTGATGTTGGGTAATTTTTATGATGATGAAAACACAGATACAGTAGATTGCATAAACTTACCCAATTATGGTAAAATCGCTTATTACTATATTGATAAAGTGTGTGTGTCAACAGATTCGTTGGAAAATCTTTCAACTAACATTATAGAAGTAGAAAATGGAGTAGAACGCTTTAGCATTTATCCCAATCCTGCGAGAAGCATATTGCATATAAAAAATATAGAATACACTCAGCCATATATACTGCTTAATTCATTAGGACAAAGAGTGGACAAAGGAGAACTAACAAAAGGGTTGAATTTGATAGACGTCAGCTCATATGATAGAGGCATATATTTTCTTCTCATAAATAATTCAGCAACCAAAATTTTGTTCATTAACTAAAAACAAATACGATGAAAACAAAAATTACAATTTTGATTGGAGTACTACTATCTGTATGTGTTTCAAAAACTGGATTTGCACAAGCTGATAACGC
>CAZYXR010000125.1:0-5417 GCA_964650845.1 uncultured Chitinophagaceae bacterium | reverse complement strand
GCTAAGGTTACATTGCTTGCCACAACTACGTTCCCTGTAAAGTTTGCACGAGGAACCACGCTTAGGTTGCCGCTGTAACTATAGCAAGAGCCTGCTGGACCCCTGCGCAAACGGTATGCATTGTATTGCGGAGTGGTTGCACCTGTAATGGTATAACTTGAGCTTGTTGCTCCAGAAATATTGGTTCCATTGCTGGCTTGCCATTGGTATCCCCCTTCGCCACCAGATGAGCTTAACACTGTATTTGTGCAACCATAAGATACACTAATTGATGAAGCAGTAGGATTTTCGCGTTTGTAATTTAACACTGCAGATGTAGTGTTGTTCCAAGTTCCAGGGCAGCCACCTTGATTAACAACAACATAATGTGTTGTTTGAGTTGCCTCAAATGTAAAGCTTGTGCACGAAGTACAACTACCCGTAACAGACCCACCATTAGCAACAGTACGCACAGTGATATAGTTTGCACCAGAGCCCCCGCTCAAGTTTACAGTGTACTTGCCTCCAACCTCTAAATTAGAAAGTGTTGCATAGCCAGAATGAGGCACATTTACTGATGCGGAAGTGCCATTGCAAGAAGGAAGTGTGCTAATGGTGTTTCCATTGCCACCGCCTCCCAATACTCCAGTACACTGCGCCACAACATTTAATTGGGCACTAAAAATTAAAACAAAAAGCGCAACTGAGATTTGTAGAACTTTCTTCATAGTTTTTACAATTTATCTTTCGTAAATATATATCAATTACTATGCCAAATCAAGGATTAGGATGAAGAAAAAGTTGCATTTGTGATTGTACTTGCTTTTAAGAGTAACATTAAGAGAAATACATATAAACAATAAAGACTATACGTTCCGACAGTTTTAAAAAGAGAACCAATGAAAAGGGGATTCAAATGAGGCATAGAGGTATTTTTACATAAAAATACGAATAGAAGAATGAAAGGTTTCTTTTAAAAAAGATTGGAATGAGGGAATGAGACGATGATGTTACTCATTAAAAACATTACAAGTAAAATGAAGGTTTAGAGGTTTCTGGAAATATTAAAGAGCGAAGGGTTGAGTTTTTAAAAGTGTGTACAAAACCTTATCAAACCTTCACTCCTCGCAAAAACTCTTCAACTCCAATTCGTTTTTTGCCTTCGAGCTGCAAGTCGGTTACGCTTAACAAGCCCGATTTACAAGCAAAGTGCAAATATGTTTTTCCATCGCTTACAACAGTGCCGGGGGCGAGGGTGTGCTGCTGTTCAATAGCTTTTGCACGAAACACTTTGAGCGTTTTGCCATTAAAGTGCGTAAAAGCGGTTGGGTAAGGGCTTAATCCACGAACAAAATCCGATAGCTCAGGTGCGGTTTTATTAAAGTCTATTTGGCAATCGTTCTTAAAAATTTTGGGAGCGTGTTTTATTTCTGTGATGTGCGCCTGCGGAATCTGCGGATAGTTTTTACCGGCAATAGCAGCAATAGTGTTGCCTAATACTTTTGCGCCAATGTGCATTAGCCGTTCATACAATTCTCCAACTGTTTCTTCTTCTCCAATTGGTGTTCTTTCCTGAAAAATAATATTGCCTGTATCAATTTCATGTTTCAGAAAAAAAGTGGTAACGCCTGTTTCTTTTTCGCCATTTATTATTGCCCAATTGATGGGGGCGGCACCCCGATAATTAGGCAACAGCGATGCGTGTAAATTTATAGAACCCAATGGCGGCATTGACCAAACTATTTCGGGCAACATGCGGAATGCTACAATTACAAACAAATCGGCATTCAATGCTTTTAGCTCGGCAATAAAATTTTCACTTTTAAGTTTTTCGGGTTGCAGCACATTCAAATTGTGCTGCACAGCATATTGCTTAACTGCACTTTCATGCAGGCTCATTCCCCTTCCGGCAGGCTTATCGGGCGCAGTAACCACCGCTACAACTTCGTGTTTCGACTGCAACAAAACTTCCAGCATTGGCACCGCAAACTCCGGAGTGCCCATAAACACTAAGCGCAATTTTTTCATCATTGTTTTGATGATGCGAAGAAAGAAATTAAGCGCAGTATTAAAGTAGCTTTTCCAACTCTTTCCAAAATGCCGGATAGGATTTTGCGACCACCCAGGGCGATTCCACTTCTAATTTACCGAGCGCGGCCAAAGGGGCAAACGCCATTGCCATGCGATGGTCGTTGTAGGTATTTATTACCTCTGTTGGCAAGCGAAATGCGCCTTGTAATTTAAAAGTTTCGTTACCTGCATCCACAAGCCGAACGCCACATTTTTTCAACTCATTTTGTAGGGCTGCAATTCGGTCTGTTTCTTTTATTCTAAGACTTTGCAACCCGGTAAATGTGGCATGGATATTTTTTGCAGCACACAATACAATGATTGTTTGCGCAACATCGGGGTGATGTATAAAATTAAAATGCAGTCTTACTTTTTCAGGTATTACAAACTGCTGTGCTGAAATTGTTACACCTTCCTTTTGGGGGCTTGCAACTACGCCAAACAATCTCATCCAATCTGCAACCACTCTATCGCCTTGCATAGAATGCAGCGAAAGATGCAGCAACAGGAACGAAGATGCAGGCAACAGGGCGCAAATTGCAAACCAATACAATGCGTTTGTCCAATCTGCTTCTATTTCAAAATGTGTTTTTTGAAGCGGCTGCGGTGCAATGCGAATAGAATTTTCTTTTTGTTCAACCTTAATGCCTATGATCTTCAACATGGCAACACTCATATCTATGTAGGGCTGCGACACCACCGGATGCAACAATTTTATCTGCAAACCTTTGGGCAAAAAAGGGGCAATCATCAACAAAGCCGAAACAAACTGACTGCTAACATCTCCTCTAATTGCCACTTCATCTTTTAACTGATTAAAGCTATCTATCGGCTGTACAGCAACGGGTGGAAAACCCACTGCATCTACATAGCTGATATTAAAACCTATAATCTGCAAAGCTTCTACCAAAGGTTGTATTGGCCGCTGCAACATTCGCCTGCTGCCAGTGATAATACTTTTGCGGTTAGCAATGCAAGCATAAGCACACAAAAAACGCATAGAAGTTCCGGCATCATCAACATCTAATTCAACAGCATTGGACTGCAACAACTCAAACAACCTTTGCGAATCGCGTGCGACTGAAAGATTGCCAATGGTAATTTTTCCACCACCCAATTTTTGTAGAATCAAAGCGCGATTGCTGATGCTTTTAGAAGCCGGCAAATATATTTTAACAGGTGTGGGTTTGGCGTGTATTCGCAACAAGAGCGTGTTCATTACTACAAGTTTGAGGATGTATTATCTAAATCAGTTTAGCATTAAAACTACGAATTGCATTTTTCACTACATCTTCTTCTACTTCGCAATTATACAAGCAATGCCCTATGCGGTTGGGCAATGAAAACAGTATTTTATCGCCCTGATTTTTCTTATCCTGCTTCATCAATTGAAGCACTGCGTTTTCATCTTCAATTTTTTGCTGCGGCAAAAAAACTTCTTGCAAAACCTGAATCACCTTTTCGGCTTCGGGCGATGCCATAATTTTAAGTTCAGAAGCTATCAACAACTCGCAAACCATACCAATGGCAACGGCTTCGCCATGCAAGAGCGGTTTGTTTGTATTCAAAAAATAGCTTTCTAAAGCATGACCAACGGTATGGCCGAAATTCAACTTTTTCCTTGCGCCTTTTTCAAAAGGGTCGTTTGCCGCAATGGATGTTTTTATGGCAATAGCCTTTTGAAGTATCGTTTTCCAAGCATTATAGTTTTCGGTATTAGGAATGCCATCCAACACAAATTCATTAAAAGAGGTTTCATCGGCAATAATGTAATGTTTTAATACTTCTGCCATGCCGCTTAACAATTCGCGCTCGGGTAGTGTTTCTAAAAATGAAGGGTAAATTGTAATGCTGTGCGGTTGAGCAAAAGTGCCGATTTGATTTTTGTAGCCCAAGAAATCAATGCCTGTTTTGCCACCAATTGCCGCATCGGCCATTGCCAAAAGCGAAGTGGGCACTTGCGCAAAATTGATTCCGCGTTTGTAACTCGAAGCAACAAAACCACCAATGTCGCACACCACGCCTCCGCCAATATTTATCAATATAGCATTGCGGTCGGCATGGTGTTTTGTAAGTTGCTCCCACACTTGCATGCAAGTGTGAATGTTTTTATGCTCCTCTCCTGCTTTAATCTCTATTACAACCGCATCAGCGGGCAATGCAATTTCGCTAAGGCAATGTTTGGCTGTATTGCTATCCACGAGCACAAAAGGCTTTGCCGCACCTGCAATTTTTTTCAGATGAATACTTTGCACAAAGTCAGGAAGCGGAAAATCGGCCATTTGTTTAAAGCAATAAAAACTGCATCAAACTTGTGTAGAAAATTGGAATGTCGCAAAAGTGTTTTGCGCATTACCAATAAAAATATGCTGAAAAGAAAATTGAGGAAGCACTGCTCAATATCAATTCAGAAAAATGCGCTTCCGCTTCACAAGCGTTGTAAAAAGAAATCTATTGCATACAAACCACATTGATTCAATCAGAAGTGTATATTCGCGCAGTTTTTAAAAAAATAAAGAGATATGTTTTTTGAACTTACCGAAGAGCAACAAATGATAAAGCAAGCTGCACGCGATTTTGCACAAAATGAATGCAAGCCTGGTGTAGTAGAGCGCGATGACAAACAAGAATATCCAACAGAGCAGGTGAAACGCATGGCAGAGCTTGGTTTTTTGGGCATGATGGTAGATCCAAAATATGGCGGTGGCGGCATGGATGCACTTAGCTATGTGTTGGCAATGGAAGAAATTTCAAAAGTAGATAATTCATGCTCGGTGATAATGAGTGTAAACAACTCGTTGGTATGCTGGGGCTTGGAAGAATATGGCACGGAAGAACAGAAACAAAAATACTTGGTACCTTTGGCAAAAGGTGAAAAGTTAGGTGCGTTTTGCCTTAGCGAACCCGAAGCCGGAAGCGATGCCACAAGCCAACGCACAACAGCAATAGATATGGGCGACCACTACGTGCTGAACGGTGTGAAAAACTGGATAACCAATGGCGGCATGGCTTCAACCTATTTGGTGATAGCGCAAACCTATCCCGAAAAAGGGCATCGCGGCATCAACGTTTTGATTGTGGAGCGCGGCATGGAAGGCTTTGAAATTGGCCGCAAAGAAGACAAACTCGGCATTCGCTCATCGGATACGCACACCCTGCTTTTTACCAATGTAAAAGTGCCAAAAGCAAACCGCATAGGCGAAGATGGATTCGGTTTTAAGTTCGCCATGAAAACCCTTAGCGGTGGCAGAATAGGTATTGCAGCCCAAGCATTGGGCATTGCAGCGGGTGCTTATGAACTTGCAGTGCAATATTCTAAAGAGCGCAAAGCATTCAATAAAGAAATTATCAATCACCAAGCTATTGCT
>CAZYXR010000124.1:0-5464 GCA_964650845.1 uncultured Chitinophagaceae bacterium | reverse complement strand
CAACTGCCAAAAGCAGCCAGCCTGCAATAAAACACAAGCCTCCGAGTGGTGTAATTGGTCCTAAAATTGACTTAGGAATGTTTGTGAGATGAGCAGTGGCAAGTAAGTAAAGAGAGCCGCTGAAAAGTAATATGCCTACATAAAAAGCGATGCTGGATTTTGTTGATAGAGAATTATTGCTGTGTAAAGCAATAAGAATTGCAAGGGTATGTATAAAGTGATACAATACGGCTTTGTTGTAGATGTCGGTTTGGTAAGAGTCTAAAAATGGTTTTAATCCATGTGCGCCAAATGCACCTAATATTACCGCCAAAGCACCAGAAATTGCTGCAAGCATTTTTAATGTATTCATGCTTGCAAATGAAGTTATTGTTTCTTGTATTCCTATAATTTTGTGGGCTGATATAAACGATTTTTTTACTGTGTAGGAGTGGGATTGTGCTACAAATAGAATTTTACAAAGTATTGCTTCGCAAAATAATTCAACATAATTCCACACTTTAGCTGCCATAACCAACACATTTCAATGGAACGTTTCACCGGTTTATTAGGCATAGTTGTAATTTTAGGAATTGCGTTGCTTTTTTCAAAGGATAGAAAGGCAATAAATCTACGTTTGGTGCTGAGTGGGTTGGCATTGCAAACTGCCCTTGCTGTTTTTGTACTTAAAACATCTTTAGGTCAAGCAATTTTTGCAAAGGCAGGTGCATTTATTACCAAGCTATTGATGTTTGCAGATAAAGGTGGAGAATTTGTGTTTGGCGGCTTGATGAAAACAGAATTGTTGAAGCCGATTTTTGGCGATCAATATTCATTTCTGTTCATGTTTAAAATTATGCCAACCATCATTTTTGTAGCAGTGTTGGTAAGTATTGCCTACCACATTGGCATTATGCAATTTATTGTAAGTGCTGTGGCGCGCTTGGTTCACGCATTGATGCGCGTAAGCGGTAGCGAAGCTTTGAGCAATGTGGCATCGGCATTTGTGGGGCAAGTGGAAGCGCAGATAATGATTAAACCCTACTTGAGCAGTATGACACGCAGTGAGTTATTGGCAAGTATGGCGGGTAGCATGGCGTGTATTGCGGGTGGTGTGATGGCTGTTTATATTTCAATGGGTGTTCCTGCTCCGTATCTTTTAGCAGCAAGTATTATGGCAGCACCAGCTGCATTGGTAATCTCAAAAATTGTATTGCCCGAAACAGAAGAAAGCGCAACAAAAGGAGCCGTGAAGTTGGAAGTGCGAAAAGTTCATGCCAATTTGTTGGATGCTATTTCGCATGGTGCTAGTGATGGTTTAAAAGTTTCGTTGAACGTAATTGCAATGTTGATTGGCTTTATTGCATTAATTGCCTTGGTAAATGCTACACTTGGCTGGTCGGGAAGATTGATAGGCTTAACAGGGTTGAGTCTTGATTTTATTGGTATCAACATCAATGCCTTGAGTTTAGATGCAATTTTTGGTGCTGTGTTTTCACTCTTTGCTTTTGTGATGGGTGTGCCTATGCAGGATATTCATACTGTTGGTACGTTACTGGGTACTAAAATGGTTATCAATGAGTTTGTGGCTTATGCCAATATGAGTCCAATGATTGCCAATCAAACGCTTTCGCCTAAAGCAATTGCTATTGCCAGTTTTGCCTGTTGTGGCTTTGCTAATTTTTCATCTATTGCCATACAGGTTGGCGGTATTGGTGAACTTGCGCCAGATAGGCGCAAAGACCTTGCTGCATTGGGCTTTCGTGCATTGTTGTGCGGCACATTGGCATCGTACCTTAGTGCTACAATTGCAGGTATTTTGTTTTAAGAAAATTGCAACGATTGATACACCGCTGCAACGTACACACCTGCTGTTTCGGTTCGTAAAATAGAATTGCCCAATGTTATTGGTTTAAAACCTTGCTGTTTTGCTGCTTCTATTTCATCGCTTGTAAAATCTCCTTCGGGCCCAATTGCGCAAACCAATTCTTTATCTGCTTGAATATGATTTTTTATGTGCGAAGAATTCGTTTCGCACCATGCTATACAACGCGTTTCGGGCAATGTTGTTTGTAAAAATTCAGCAAAAGTTTGTGTAGCATAAATTGTAGGTAAGTGATATTGTTTGCTTTGCTTACAAGCCGAAACTACCAACTTTTCTAAACGTTCAATCTTTAAGTCTTTGCGCTCGCTGCGTTTGCATACCACAGGCGAAATTGCGCTCACCCCAATCTCAACTGCTTTTTCAATAAACCATTCCAGTCGCTCCATTTGTTTGGTTGGTGCAATAGCAATGTGTAAGCCACTATTTTGCTTTTGCTGTATCAACAAATGTTGAATGTTTACCGCAACTTGCTTTTTACTTGCTTCAACAATTACACCTTGATAGAGATTTCCTTTTCCATCAAAAACATGAATGGTGTCATCTCGTTTCATGCGCAACACGTGTGTGGCGTGATGCGCCTCTGTATCATCTAACACCAGCAAGGAGTGCTCGTGTGCATCCGAAGCAAAAAAAGTATTCATGTTGCTTGTAGCTTTGAACTGGGCTTAACTTCTGCGCAGCAATTCAATGATAAGTTTTGTAAGTTTTGGTTCGGCTTCTTTTGCTTTTTGCAATACAAAGTCGTGTGTAACTCTATCTGCTTTTTCGGGCGGGTAGCCCATGTCGCTAACTACAGAAATTGCAAACACTTCCATGCCTGCGTGGCGCGCCACAACTACCTCGGGGGTGGTGCTCATGCCTACTGCATCGCCACCAAGCAAGTGATACATTCTGTATTCGGCTGGGGTTTCAAATGCTGGTCCCATAACGCCTACATACACTCCGGTGTGGCAGCGAATGTCATTTTCAAGCGCTATTTCCAAAGCCTTATTGATAAGTTCTTTGTTGTAAGCATCATTCATGTTTGGAAAACGAGGCCCTAACTGCTCTTCGTTTTTACCACGCAAAGGATGTTCAGGTTGCATGTAAATATGATCGCGCAAAATCATTAAGTCGCCCACTTCAAACTCTGCATTCATGCCGCCCGAAGCATTGGAAATAAAAAGATGCGTAACACCCAATGCCTTCATTACACGCACTGGAAAAACAACTTCCTGCATGGTGTAGCCTTCGTAGTAATGTAATCTGCCGCTCATGGCTACTACATTTTTGCCACCCAATTCTCCAAAAATCAATGTGCCGGTGTGCCCAAGCACTGTAGAAACAGGGAAGTTTGGAATGTCGCTGTAGGGCAATTGAACATGGATAATTATCTCTTTTGTAAGATTGCCTAAACCCGAACCTAAAATGATGCCAGAGGAGTAATCTTTGCTAATTCTTTTTTTGATGAATGAAGCGGTGGCTTCGATTTTTTCTAATAGGTGTTCCATAACTTACGCTGTGTTCTTTTGTATAGTAGCCTGAATGAAAGTGCGAATATCTGTAGTTAATTGAATGTTATCGTCAAAAAGAAAATGATGGCGAACTGGTTGCACAAAAATGGGAATGTTATTTGCCATAAACCAATCTTGATGCGGCAGTAGCCGCACTGCATCTTTTTCGGTTGTTACCAAGCGCGTTTTGGGTGGCATATTTGCCAGCATTTCTTTGATGTTATCCAAATCAATAGTATCGAAAGAGTGATGATCGCGAAACTTTTTGTGAAACACTTCCACGCCTCTGCTTTCAATAAAGTTTTTTAGTGGTGCGGGGTTGGCAATGCCTGTAAACAACAATACATGTTTAATTGTTTCGGGTTGAACTTGGATGGCGAAAAGCGGATTCAAATTGCCGTATTCTAAACTGGCAAAGTACACGCGCTGATATTTGCGCGGTGCTATTTCTGCTATTACTTTATTCCTTTCTTCGTGCGAAATGTTTGAAGGACATTTTGTAACAATAATCAAGTCGGCACGATGGTAGTTGCGCTTATCTTCTCGTAGCCACCCCAAGGGAAAGATTTTATCACGGGTAAAAAGATTCTCGTAATCGGTGGTTAAAATCATTAAACCAGGTTTAACAGCCCGGTGTTGAAAAACATCATCCAAAATTATGGTTTCTGTTTCGGGATATTGTTGCAGCAGCATTGGGATTCCAACCACTCTATCTTCGCTTAGGCACACGGGCACTTCAGGAAATTTCCATTTAAAAAGCAATGGTTCATCGCCTGCTTCTTTTACCGTAAGATTGTTTTCTACTGCTATAAAGCCATTTGTTTTGCGCCCATAACCGCGGCTCAAAACAGCCATGCGAAATTCTTGATGGAAGTTGCCAAGTAGCCACTCTACCAGTGGCGATTTGCCGGTGCCGCCCATTGAAAGATTGCCAATGCCAATTACAGG
Organism: uncultured Chitinophagaceae bacterium; assembly: GCA_964650845.1. GTDB lineage: Bacteria > Bacteroidota > Bacteroidia > Chitinophagales > LD1 > UBA7692. The sequence continues at coordinate 1,159 of CAZYXR010000124.1, read as the reverse complement.
CAGGTTGAAACCTACGCTCTTGGCATATTTATTATCGAAAAACCAATTGCGAATCTCGGTGATGCAATAAAACACTAAAGCAATAGGCGATAGAAATATGTTTTGGATTTTCAGACCGATGATGTTTTAAGCAAACGTAAAAGAAATTTTTGTTGATGTTGTGTTACAATCATTTATTGCGAAATTCATGGCAATGAAATTACTTTGCCGCCAATGAAAAACAATAAATCGGTTTTTGTATCAGTAGTATTTTTGTTTGCTACTATTTTGGTTGGATATTCTCAGCAGCAATCTCAGTCAGATTCGATTGCCAAAGCGGCATATCAAAAGCGCATAGCTGGAATTGAGGCAAAGGGCATCAGCGATGCTACCGAAGTTATCAATGCGGCTAAAGCAAATGCGCTTGGCACAAAAGAAATTTCGTTTTCCAGTTTTCCTAAAAATGAGTTGCCCGATTTTAGTGAACTGCAAAACTTGGAGTCGTTTTCGTGTACACGATGCACCAAGTTGAATCTTGATAGGCTGTTTGAACAACTTTCAAAACTACCAAAACTGAAAAGTGTATCGTTGGTTAGTTGTAACATTAAAACATTGCCGGCAAGTATTAAAAAGCTTAAGAGAGTTGAGTTGCTTAGCCTTAAAGACAATAACTTTTCTACGCTGCCCGAGTCGTTCACTGAGTTAGATAATTTACGCACTTTAAGTTTTGAGCACTGCGGCTATTTATATGACGAGGTTGTGTGGGAGCGTTTAGCACAAATGAAAGTTGAGTCGCTTAATTTTTCAGCTTCTGTAATTACCGACATCAACGATAAAATAGGCACTGCTGTTTCTTTAAAACACATCAATTTCGCATTGAATGATATTCGCACTTTGCCGCCATCATTCAATAAGCTTGCGGCATTGCGTTCGCTGATACTTGCCGAAAACCATCAGCTTAATTTGCCTGCGGTTTTTCAGTCGTTGGGCCAACTGCCTTCGTTCGAGTCGTTGAATTTGAATGAATGTTTATTAGAAAGTGTGCCTGTGGAGTTAGGTTCGGTGAAGTCATTAAAACAATTGTATTTGAAAGGCAATCGCATCAAAGATTTGCCCGCTTCCATTGGTGTGCTTCAGCACTTAGATACTTTAGATGTTAGCAGTTTGGAATTAGGTTCTC
>CAZYXR010000123.1:0-5681 GCA_964650845.1 uncultured Chitinophagaceae bacterium | reverse complement strand
AAATCCAAGAAAAAAAATATTCTTAGATGAGCAAGAAGGAAAACGTATGCAAGATATTTGGGAGTTTAAAGACCCGCAATATCCTGTTTATCCAACAGAAAAGAATCCTGACTTATTAGACATAATCGTTAAAACTTCATCAAATGAAAACAGTATCGTTCTTGACTGTTTTGCAGGTTCGGGGACAACATTAAAAGCAGCACAAACCAACGGCAGACAATGGATTGGTATTGACCAATCGGACGAAGCAATTAAAGCAATCACGTCAAAGCTTGATGCTGTTGAAGGAGACTTATTTGTTTCAAAATCTGACTATAAACTATTGATGGAAAAAAAGCACAGCACACAACAGCGATTTGGCGAAATGGCGGGAGCAGTGGTAAGTTGTAATGCAATTCTTTTAATAAACATTAGTGCTTGGTTGGCAGTTTGGTGATTCTAAATTCGCTATTGTCGCCAAGCGGCAACCGTTGTAAATACAATTTTTGCAATAGATTATTCTTTAATCAACCGCAATATTTTCTGTGTTTCGTTATCAACGCCTATGCGTAGTTGATATATTCCTTTTGCAAGCTCCGATAAGTCAATATTCTGAACAGTTGCGACATGCTGCCATTTTGCTACTTTTCTTCCCATTACATCAATTACTTCGATGTTTAGTTCGCTGTAGTAGTTGTGCTTCAATACAAATGTTCCGGTATTTGGATTTGGATACAGTGTAGCAAACCAAGTTTCAGTTTCTTCTATATCTGATATAGTAAAAACAAAAACAGACGATGTATCGGTGCATCCATTTGCATCGCTTACAACAACCGAGTAGTTGCCGCTTGCGAAAGCAGTGTAGGTTGCGTTGTATTCGCCATTTATTTCTGCATTATTCAATAGCCATTGATAACTGTTGAAAGTACCCGTAGAAAGCGTATTGCCATTTTGAAAAACAGTGGGTTGCGGTAACGGATGCACGCTTAATGTGAGTAGCACTACAGAATCGCAACCACTACTTGCAACAAGCGTGTCGCTATACACATCTGCTTGCATTAGTTGTTGCCCGTTAAAGTTGAAAGTATCGCCAGCGCACATTGCGTGGCTGATATTGGTTGTGGTTGCGTGGCCGATTGTTAAGTTTAGGGTAATTACCGAATCGCATCCTTGTTGATTGATTAACGTGTGTGTTGCCGTATTGTTGTTTGATGTATAAGTGTTGCCGTCAATCCAAGCAAAGCTATTGCAGGCGGTTTGAACATCGGAACTGTGTGATGGTTAAGTTTAGTGTAACCATTGAGTCGCAGCCATTAACTGCGCCATTGGGAATAAAATGTACTGCCGAATTGTTGTTTTGGGTATAAGTGTTTCCATCAATCCAAGTAAACGAATTACATGAGGTGTGTACATCAATGCCTGTTGCTGTGTTGCAGGTGTTGCCAATAAAAACATCTGATGTAGTTATACCAACATAAGAGTTGTTGAGATTGATATTGCCGAAGGTCAAAGATGAACTGTTGTAGTATCCTGCTATTACAACTCTGCCGTTATTGTTTATGGCGCAATCGTTTGCTCCGTCAGCTTTGCTTTTGCCAATTTTTTTTGCCCAAAACAACGAGCCGTCTTTATCATACTTTGCTAAAAATATTTCTTCATCACCATTGTTATTCAATTGATTGTTGCCAAAAGTTATTGATGTGCCGGCAAACACACCAGTAACAACGGTGTTGCCATACTTATCGGTTGCGCAACCTCTTGCTTCGTCTCCTCCGTTGCTGCCTGCATTTTTTACCCAAAGCGTATGAAGTGAAGAATCCATCTTTATTAAAAAAATGTCGGAACTGCCACCTGTATTTTTTAAAGTATCGTTATCTATTGCAATACTGCTGCTCGAAAAACTTCCTGCCACAAATACATTTCCAAACCCATCGGCCGAGCAAGTAAATGGTTCTTCGCCACTGCTGCCGCCAAATACTTTTGCTGCCAGTAATGTTCCATTTGCATCATACTTTATTACAAAGCCATCTTTGCTTCCGCTGTTGCGATATTTAGTTCCCTCAATGTCAATAGAGTCGCCTTTGCAGTAACCCGTTACTATCACATTACCCATAGCATCTACTATACAACCATTTCCCTTTTCATCATCGTTGCTGCCTGCACTTTTTGCCCACAATACGTTGCCATTTGGGTCATACTTTATCAAGAACATATCTGATGTGCCACCCGATGGGTTTTTATTATAAAGGGTAACATTGCCTACCGGAATAGATGGCGCGCGAAACCAGCCCGTTACATACACATTTCCGTGGCTATCGGTAGCTACGCTTCTGCCACCGTCATCATCGGCTTTGCCAATAGCTTTAAACCATTGCGGTGCGCCCGATGCATTGTATTTTACAACAAAGCAATCAAAGGTTGCACCACTATTGTCGAAATTTGATATGCTGTGCGCATTGTTGCCGCCAAATTGTAGAGTGGCGCTATTGAAATAACCCGTGGCAATAACATTTCCGGTATTATCAACTGCGCATTTAGTCGCTTTATCTTCTCCACTACCTTTTACTCTCGAAGCTCAAGCAGAACTTCCCGAGGGGTTATACTTTACAACAAAGCCATCGCAAATGGGGCTGCTGTTGCTCATAGAATTTCCATTGTTGAAATTGATGCTGCTGCTAAAGAAAAAACCGGTCATATACATATTTCCGTTTTGATCTAGTGCACAGCCATTGGCTTCATCGGGCAAAATGCCACCTGCGGTTTCTGCCCAGGTCCAATTTTGCGCATTGCCGATAAGTATTAGAAACTGAAATAATAGTAAAAGTATGTGTCGTAGCATGATGGATGTTTTATGTGTTTTGTAGTTGCTTTATGTATTCAGCTAAAGATGCTTTGTTGTATCGAAATTTATAGCGGTATCAACTGATGTGTGGCATTTAGCATTAGCAAGAAAATAACTGTAATTACAAGCATCCCTAAGCGTGGAATTATTTTCAATTTTAAATGCACGTCTTCTACTGTTTCGGCCGATATATTTGGGTCGCCTACGCCAATTTTTTTTGCCAATAAATTTTCAATAAAAAAATGAAAAAGCGTGAGTATCAATCCAAGCGTTCCAGCAACTAAAATTGACCAACCCCAAGTGCCACGGTTGCCTAATTCGGTTAAATTGAAACCAATAAAATGATACAGCAAAATTGCTCCGGTAACTGCGGTAGTGCCTGCCAGTATTGAAGCTAAGCTGAAGAGTTTTGGAAATACAGTATTCAAAAAATCTTTTCGCGCTGCACCATGATATTTTGATAAAGTAGGGATAAGAACAAAATTGATAACAACTACTTCCCCAAACCATGCCGAGCCACATAATACATGTAGCCAACGAACGAGTGTAAACATTTCTAAAGTCATAACTGTAAATATATTGTTTGCAATTTAATCAATGATGTGTTAGTGTGTTGCTACTGGTAAAATGTAAATGTTTGTTGATAAAATGATGCATAAAAAAAGGGCGGTTGAATTCAACCGCCCTTTTTACAATTTTCTATGTGTGATTATTATTTCACCAAGGTTACTTTGCGCACTGCACTTGCATTTGCGGCTTGTATTTTTACAAAGTAGCTACCCGATTGTAATGTAGAAGCATCAATAGTTAAGAAGCCTTCGCCATTTACTAATTGAGTGCTTGCAGGTAAAACTTCTTCGCCTAAAATATTCATTAGCGATACAGTTAAATCTTCGTTATCTAAGCCCAAAACGCTAACGTGAATTAAGCCTTTGCTTGGATTTGGATAAACTTTGAAAGACTCGTTGAACACAACTTCGTCAATACCCACAGTTAGATCTACACAAATAGTTGTATCATCTGAACCAAAAGCATTTTCAGCAGTTAGTTTTATACATTTTTGACCGCTCGTAAAGTAAGTTCCACTTGCATTTTTTGCATTAGATGAACCAGGAGAACCACCTGTGAAAACCCAGTGCCAATTTGTTGGTGTAAATAATGATTGATCGGTACAATTTACACGTGTGCTGTTTGGTAAGTACTGAATAGTGTAAGCAAAGCGCGCTTCTGGAACACGACCTACAATTACTGTTCTAACAACTGTGTCGGCATTTCCTGCTGCATCAACTGCGATATAAGTTGCTTGATACTCGCCAGTAGTATTTACATCTACGTTGTTCGAGAAAGTTACTTGCACTTGTCCATCGTTGCAATCTACCGCTGTTGCTCCATGTTCGGTGTAAGGAGTGCCAACCAAAAGCGTAAGCACTGCTGAGTCATTCAATGTAATTACAGGAGGCAATACATCTGTTAAGCTATCGGTAAATTCAGTTGAAGCAAAACTTACACTTTGAATGTAGTGAAAGCGTGCAGGGTTAACACCAAATCTTTGAGCAACTTGTGGAGCTGAAGATTGAAAATCAACTTCGGCCAATACAACCGGAACGTTGAATGTGTTACCATTGGTTAATACTGTTGGAGAAACTGCTGGGAACAAAGCACCGCCAAAAGAACCCACTCTGTTACCACCAAATTGCGCATCGCCATCAGTGAAGTTTTTGGTTGGTGTTAATTTGTTGCTTACTAAATCCAAGCCTTTACCAAACAAGTTTGGTGAAATGTTTTTAAGGAAGTTGTCTGATGGATCTGGGTTTTCTCCCGAAATCAAATCGGTATCTAACCAAGAGAAGAATAACTTAGTGCCATCTGTAGAGCGAGAGATGTTGGCACGCAAGTCTAAATCAATTGCTGCGCCCCCTTGCTCATCCAAGCAAATATCGCCCGATAAAACTGAAATAACTTCATCTACAAAAATGGCTTTCCAGTTGCAACCATTGCCTGCTGCCGGGTCAAAAGTTAAGTCGTAAAGACCAGTACCTGCGTTTGGATAAATGTTGTATTTGTTTGTTCCGCTTCCATCATCTTCTGCACCATTCAATACCGCAATAAGGTAGTGAGGGTTGCCGTAAGCATCAACTGCCAAATCAGAAGAACCGCTTGTAGTAGCAACATTAGATACATCAGTATTTAAGTTGTATGCTATTTGTTGAATTGATGTTAAGTTGATTTTTATTGGCGCACTCCAAGTAGCACCACCATCGGTAGATTTAAAGAAAACCGGATCGAAAGTATATTGATTATCGGCAGTAAAATCGCCTTTTAAAGCAATCCATCCGTATTGACCGGTAGGGTCAAATGCGATATCAAAATCTGTAATTAAAGTGGACTCGTTGCCAGTGCCGCTTGCATCATCAAGCACTGCGCCATGAGCTAATTGAGTTTCTGTCCAATCAACTGTTTTTGTAGTTGCATTCCATACACCTTTCATAACAATTAATGAATCTCTTACTGCACTTGTGCCGCCACTCGAGTTTGGAACATTGCGGTAGTTCAATTGCAAATTCCAAAATACGCCATTTTGACTTTGAGCCATTGACTGACCTGTAATAACGTATCCGCCATTGATAAGGTCTGCACTCTCGGTGAAAGTAGATGGTGCGCCATCCAATCTGCCTACACCACGATATTCGCCATTCCATTCTTCATCTGCACTACCTGATGTATTGTAATCTAACCAAGTACCTGTGTATGCTAAATATGAGCTGTCTGCAACCAATGTGTTGTTTGGTCGAAAAATAGCAGCTTGGGGAAAACGTGCTGATGGGGTACCAACGTACTGAGCCGCAGGGTTTAGTGGTCC
>CAZYXR010000122.1:0-5816 GCA_964650845.1 uncultured Chitinophagaceae bacterium | reverse complement strand
ACTCGTTGTAATGTTTACAACACCTCCGGTAACGTCTCCATAACGCGCTGGAATACCGCCTGCCAATACACTCACCTCGGCAATTGAATTTTGCGGAACCGTAGGATTACCAATAACTTTTACACCATCTACATAATACTCGGTTGCATCTTCGCGCGCACCACCAATGTTAATTCCTTTTCCGGCATCCGACTGAAAAGCTCCAGAAGCAGTGGCCACCAAGTCGGTAACGTTTCTGGTAGCCAATTTTCCAATATCATCTTTTGTAATTGTTGTTCCACCCGTTGTTTTCGAAGCGTCAATCAAGGGTTTTCTGTAAGCTTCCACAACAACCTCGTCTATTAGCGTTGCAGATGGTGTTAGTTTTACATTTATAAGCACTTGCTTATCGGCACTTACCTCAATTCCATTTTTTATAATGGTTGCGTAGCTCGACATTACAAACTTCAAATTGTACTTACCCGGTGTAAGTGGTTTAATGGAATAGTTTCCATCAAAGTCGGTTTGCACACCCTGCCCGGTAACTTTACCATTTGCATCTACCACAGCCACAATTGCGCCAATTGCGCCTTCGCCTGTTTCATCCAATACTTTTCCGAATATCTCTCCAGATTGAGCGAAAGTACCAATGGCCATAGCCAAGACTGCTAATAACGAGTATAATTTCTTCATCTTTTCTTAATGATGCGTTTTACAAAAAGCCGTCAAAGGTAAAAAAGTAGCAATACAAAGCTAATGAATGTTAAGTACGAGTGTATCTTTAACTATTTAATATGACAAACAACTGACAATAGTTCTCTATCAGAAAAGCCTCAAGCCGCTACTCTGCATTGGTTTTGTGGTTAAAAACAACAATTATAATACATAACATTGGTTGAAAACAAACATCGCCTCCACAATACTTTTTCTCAAAAAAACATTGAAAAACAAAATTCATCAATCATCATATTTTCCTTCTTCGTGGTTAGGGTGTATCTTCGCAGCCGCAAATGTCGGAAAGTATAAGCCAAGAACAAGTAAAAGAAGCCATCATTGATGTGCTGAAAACCATATATGACCCAGAGATACCGGTGAACATTTATGATTTAGGGCTTATCTATGAAGTTAATGTGTTTCCAAACTTTGAAGTAGAATTAGTGATGACGCTAACTTCGCCCAACTGCCCCGTAGCAGGCACTTTGCCGGGCGAAGTAGAGGAAAAAGCAAAATCGGTAAGCGGTGTGGTAGATGTTACTTTGGAATTAGTTTTTGACCCTGCGTGGAGCCAAGAAATGATGAGCGAGGAAGCAAAATTAGAACTTGGATTTTTATAAGTAAAAAAGTAAGATGTTAGACAAATACAAAAATGAAATTCGTTTAGATTTTAATCTTTGAAGTTGTTTAAAAGCAAATAATAATCATTAGTAAAAAATAAATTCAACATGTATCCAGCAGAATTAGTAGCACCAATGAAATCGGAACTAACAGAAGTTGGTTTCAAACAATTGGAAACCGAAACCGAAGTAGATAGCGCACTTTCGCAAAGCGAAGGCACTACATTTTTAGTTTTTAACTCCGTTTGCGGTTGTGCAGCAGGTGCTGCCCGCCCGGCAGTAAAAATGGCAGTGCAAAACAGTGCCAAAAAGCCTTCAAATCTTGTAACTGCATTTGCCGGGGTTGATACCCAAGCCGTAGCCAAAGCTCGCGAATACACACTGCCTTACCCTCCTTCATCGCCATCTATGGCTTTGTTTAAAGATGGTAAATTGGTTCACTTTATCGAGCGCCACCAAATTGAAGGTAACAATGCACAAACAATTGCCGACCACCTTCAAAAAGTGTTTGAACACTACTGCTAACAAGAGTTACGAGTTGCAAGTTACGAGTAACGAGATGCCTTCTCGCAACTTGTAACCCGCTACTCGCTACTTTAAAATCAAAGCCGATGAGCAAATTTCACAAACTCAAAGTAGCAGCAGTAAATCGCGAAACTAACGATAGCGTTAGCGTTGTGTTTGATGTGCCTGCCGAACTAAAAAGTAATTACAACTACATTCCCGGGCAATACCTTACGCTGAAGTTGCAAGTAAATGGCGAACAAGTAAATCGCAGTTATAGCTTTTGCAGTTCGCCTTTTGCAAATGAACCAATGACGATTGCAGTAAAAGAAGTTGCCGGTGGCAAAGGTTCTACTCATATCAACCGCACTTTAAAAGCCGGAGACGAGGTGGAAGTAATGGAGCCAATGGGCAATTTCCACTCGCCACTAAGCGAAACAGCTAATAAACAATATGTGCTTTTTGGAGGCGGCTCGGGTATAACACCGTTGTTCAGCATTCTAAAAAGCGTATTACTAAAAGAACCCAACAGCAGCATTACTTTGTTTTATGGCAACCGCGATGAACAAAGTATTATTTTCAAAAGCCGTATTGCCGAACTTGCAGCTCAACACGCTTCAAGATTAAAAGTTATACATGTTTTAGACTCTCCTTCATCATTCACACAGTATAGCGGGTATTTGGTAAAAGATTTGGCATTGAAACTACTGCGCGAAAACACCAATATGAGTTTTGACAACGCAGTATTTTTTATTTGCGGTCCCACGCCAATGATGAAAGAAGCAGAGAGTGCTTTAGGTTCATTATCTATACCCAAAGAACAAATTCACATAGAATATTTTACTGCAAAGGCCGAAGAAGACAGAACTGCCGCTAACGTTGGCGCAGCAACTACTTCGGCAGAGCCATTTACGGGCAAAGCCAAAATAAAATTGATTTATGACGGCAACGAAGTGGAGTTTGAAATGCACGAAAAAGAAACCGTATTAAACGCAGCCTTAGATGCCGGATACGACCCACCGTATTCTTGCATGGTAGCAGCTTGCTGCACTTGCCGCGCAAAACTTATGGAAGGCAATGTAACGATGGATGACCGCGAAAGTCTTACTGATGGCGAAATTGCAAAAGGCTATGTGCTAACCTGCCAAAGCCACCCCAAAAGCGCAACGGTGGTATTGAACTACGATATGTAACAAAAAAGCCGGAAGTTTTGCTTCCGGCTTTTTTTATCTAAGTACCTTTTCTATCTCATCCCATTCACCAAATCAATACTTCTTTACGTAAGTATCGTCAACTGCCGAAGTGCGGAATTGTTGTAGCTTGCGAGAAACACTGGTATCAATCTGATTATCGCCATACTGAAGGACATAACCCCCAATCAAGGTGGCATCTACTTCCAGTTTCAAATCTACTTTGGTGATATTAGTTTTTGCCTTTAAGCCATCTAAGAGTTTAGCAACGGTTGGCTCATCTAACTTTACTGCCGATGTAATAGTAACCGTGGTTATTTTATTAAGCGTTTTATATTGCTCAATAAACGATGCTGCAATTTCGGGCACATGCGCTTCGCGACCCTTTTTTACAAGCAACTCCAAAAATTTGTAGGTAAGGTCGCTAACTTTACCATCAAACAATTTTGAAAGCACTGCCAACTTTTTATCGGAAGTAACTACTGGGCTTTTCAACAGCAAGCGTAAATCTTTGCTGGAAGATGTAAGCGCATTTACACCCAACATTTCGGTGTAAACGGTTTCTAAAACATTACGCTCTTGCGCCAATTTCAATAGCGATTTGGCATATCTGGAAGCAATTCTAAATGAACTCATATTTGCTTAGTTGATTAGTTAATTTGAAAATTTGAAGATGAACTTTACATTTTCAACTTTTCAAATCATCTCATTTTCAAATTAGTTAAGGCTTGTTTCTTTCATCAACTCGCCAACATAGGCTTGCTGTTCTGCGCTGCCCTTCAATTCTTTGCGCAAAATTTTCTCGGCAATATCTAACGAAATAGATGCCACCTCGTTTTTCACTTCGGCAATTGCAGCTTTTTTCTGTGTTTCTATTTCGCGCAATGCTTGCTGAATTTTAGCATCGGCTTCGCTTGCTGCTTTTAAAACAATCTCATTTTTCAATTTTTCTCCTGCCACTTTTGCCTCGGCAATAATTCTATTGCGCTCTTCTTTAGCTTCTATCAATAAAGCTTCGTTTTTCGAAGTCAAGGCTGCCATTTCTGCTTTTGCAGTTGCAGCACTTTTCAAAGCCGCGTCAATACTTTCTTCGCGCTCTTTCAAAGCATTTACAATAGGCTTAAAAGCAAACTTTCCTAAAATAACCCACAGGGTTACAAAAATGATAAGGCTCCAAATTGCCAAACCCGGGTCTGGAGTAATCAAACTAAATGCACTGTTTCCTTCTGATAATAATGTGAACATTTCTATTTATTTATTCTGTTTTTACTTTTTTCATTTTATAAACACTGCCTGCGTGGCAACCCCATCGCAGGGCAGTGTTTAAGTTGAATTACTTCAACAATGCAACGATAACTGCAAACAGCGCAACACCCTCGATGAATGCCGCTGTAAGAATCATGTTTGCACGGATGTCGTTACTAGCTTCGGGCTGACGAGCGATTGCGTCAACAGCACCTCTACCAATTTGACCGATACCGATACCTGCACCAATTGCAGCTAAGCCTGCACCTACTGCAGCTAAGCCCGGTACTGCCGCTTCTAACAAAACTGTTTCTAACATGGTTGTTTATTGAAAAATGAAAAAATACAATTAATGATGCTCGGCAGTGTGATGCTCTTCAATAGCCATTGAAATAAACACCGCACTAAGCATGGTGAAAATAAACGCTTGAACAAACGCTACCAGTATTTCGATAGTGCTGATAAACAATGTAAACGGAACGGCAACAAAAGCGCCAACTCCCGAACCTATTGTTCCCCACATACTACCAAATACAAATATCAAACTAATCAAACTCAATACTATGATGTGCCCCGCAGCCATGTTGGCAAACAAACGAATCATCAAAGTAAGCGGCTTGGTAATAACGCCCAACAACTCTACCGGAACCAACAATGGAGCCAACCAAATTGGCTCTGGCAACAAAAGGTGTTTCCAGTAGTATTTATTGGCTTTGATGTTGATGATAAGCCCGGTGATAAGTGCCAATACCATGGTAACGGCAATGTTTCCGGTTACGTTTGCGCTGCCCGGAAAAATAGGAATCAAACCCAAGAGGTTATTAAACAGGATAAAGAAGAAAACCGTCATCAAGTAAGGCAAATAATAATCTGCTTTTTTACCTAATGTTTGACCGGCCAAATCATCGCGTACAAAAAGTACAATTGGCTCCATTAAAGATTGAAGCCCTTTTGGAGCTTGATTTTTGCGTGTAGCGTAGGCATTCTTCATACTAAAGAAAACTACACACAACAAAACCGAAACCACCAACATACTGAATACATTTTTAGTAATTGATAAATCAACAATATGTTCTTCGGGATTAAGCGGAGCGATTCTGCTATGGCTCATTTGATAACCAGCCGCAGCAATTGCTTCTGCGTTATTACTCATGAAGAAATCTGTTTTACCCGTTGTGCGATTGTAGATAATGCAGGGCAGCGGCACCACTACACCATGCACAATTTCAAATTCATTTGCATCGGCAATATGATGCAATATAGATGGAGTAGGATTGTAAACTTCTGTTTTTGCAGCAGAGGCAGCCTCTTCGGCAAAAGCCGGAAGCCCCAATAGTGCAAAAAATAGTATGTAAATAAAGTTCTTCACAGTATCTTTTTAAAAATGCCGCGCAAAAGTAGGCGAATAGCGGTGATTTGCAAATGAATTTTCGGGCAATTGACGATTTATTAGGCTAAACTGCACCACATCACAAATAGAGGTTGATAATCAGTTGCTTCTATACAACGTTTTCGGACTTTGCGTTCGGGCGGGTTTCGGAGCACAAAGTTTCAATTTATTACG
>CAZYXR010000121.1:0-6178 GCA_964650845.1 uncultured Chitinophagaceae bacterium | reverse complement strand
GATTTCAGCACAATTAGGCTTTGTGAAGTTACTACCGAATCGCTGCCAACATTTAGTTTTTCGTCAATTACTACCGGTGCAGCTACAAAAGTTTTTTTGGTTTCGGCAGGTTTGGGAGTTTCTTTGGCGGTGTCGGTTTCTGCAATTTCTATTTTAAAAAAACAGTTACGAAAATTTCCACTTTCGTCATACGCTCTGTAATTCATTTCTGTTGTTCCTTGCGGAAAAAATGAGCCGCTTGGCAAGCCGCTGATTAGTTTTATTTCTTTTACCCGGCAGTTATCGGTAGCGGTTGGAAAAATGTAGTTTACCACAGCGCCTTTTGCATTTTTGCCAGTGGGTACCACAATATCGGGCGGGCACATAATTTGCGGTAATTCATTGTCTACAATTCGCACAGTAAAAGAGCAGTCTTTTGTATTGCCGTTCAATGTGCCCCGAAAGGTGTTGGTGGTTATTCCTACATTGAAAAATGAACCGCTGCGTAGGCCTTCGGGCTGTGTTATTTGCACTTGGGTAGAGTTGCCAACCGAGTATGGCGCATTGTAAGAAACTGCTGCGCCACATTTTCCAAACTCGTTGTCTTTAACAGTAGTTTCGGGGCAATACATTGTAAATTCATTGCCGGGGCAGCCAACTGTAATTGTAAAAGCGCATTCGCTTTTGTTGCCATTTTCATCTCGTGCTTCAAACAGCATTTTGGTAATGCCAACAGGAAAATTGCTGCCACTTTCCATGCCCACCAAAAGCTTTACAGGAATTGACTTCCCATCTTTAGTAGCCGTGGGGCGGGTGTATATTACCTTTGCAAAAGTGGTGCCCGGGTCGCAGTCAATTGTAATATTTTTGCGGCAATTAAATATAGGCAGTGTAGTGCCAATTTGTGTTTGCGAAATGCAATTAAATGACAATAGCAATATCTGAAGTGCAACAAAAAAAGGGATAGGCTTTAGGTTGGTTTTTAGTGTTGCGAAATGTAGGTGTGCACTATCCATTTTGTAGAAAAAAAATTACGGCCAAAGTGTTGAAGCGATTTTAAGAGCATTAGCTTGGTTAGAAAAATTTGCACCAAGTATTTGTGCACGAAAGTCGCAGTCGGCCTGGGTGAACTCTTGTGCAAACAGCTTTTCGATATATTCTAATGCCTGCTCGGCACTTTCTTCTACCAAGCAAAGATTTTCTAAATCGGTGTTTAAAATCATCGGCTTGTTTACAATGCAAAATCTGCCCTTGTAAAGCGAGTTCAGTAATTTTAATTTAATGCCGGTGCTTTGAAAGGTAGGCAGAATAGTGGCGTGCGCGTTGGTAATCAAGCTATTCATGGTTTCAAATGATGGGTTATACACCAATGTAACATTGGGGTATTTCTTTATTTCTTTACGCAATGCATCCAATGGTTCTTTTCCGGCAATAATGAATTCGCGTTTTGAATTGGCTGCAATTTTTTTCAAAACATATAATGCAGCCTGATGGTTTTCAACCACGCTTAAATTGCCATGATATAACACATAATCGCCTTTGCCGGTTTTGGCAGTAACAGCATCGTTTGAATGAAAGGCTGGAACGTAAACAATATTTTTATACACCTTCGAAAAGTACTCGCTATCGCTTTTGCTGATGGCAAAAACATGATTGGCATACTTCAATTCTTCTTCAAATTTTTTCAGTTTTTGACTTTCGTAGTGGAAGTAAAATTTCACTAAATAATTACGCTCTTGCTCGCCCAAGCTTTTGTAATAGTCCCACTCTACATTGTGCATGCGCACGGCTTTTACCTTATGCTCGATTGCTTTGTGCGAAAGATATGCGCAGGTGTGTAGGCCTTCAAAAAGCACAGGGTAATCATCGTTGGAAATATTGGCGAGTAGTTCTCCCGATTGGCGCGAACCAACTATGTATGGAACGCTTTTGTAGATTGCTTGATAGAATTTTTTGCGTTCGTAGTAATTTACAGTTTCGCAAATGTCATTCAGTTCTTTTGCCTGCTCTCTGCCATAAGTAAAACAATGCAAATGCACTTTTACGCCAAGTGCATGTAAAGCACGGATTTTATGAAACACATCAATAACACCACCATAATCTGCCGGATATGGCACATTAAATGCTACTATGTGAAGATGTTTATCTGAATAATTGCTCATAGATATTCAACAGTTTTTTTTCTTCGGCCTGCCAGTTTAACTCTTGTTTGGCTTGCAAACAGTTGCGGCAGAGTGTTTCATAAAAATTTGCGTTTTGCAATAAACGATTTATTGCCAGCGCAATGGCATTTGGGGTGCATTCTTTCACAATTATTCCAATTTCAAATTGCTCGTTCAGTTTTAGCATTTCGGGGAAATTGCTCATGAGTTGCGGCACCCCAGCGTGAATATAATCGAAGGTTTTGTTGCTTAGTGAATAGTAGTAGCTCTTGCCTTTTTCTTCTAAAACATTAAAGCCAATAGTTGCTTTTGAGGTTAATTTTTTCAATTCATTAGGTTGTGATTTTCCGTAAAAAACTACTTTGTGCTGAACACCGATTTGTGCAGCAAATGCCTTGAGTTCATCTGTAATGTCGCCATCGCCTGCAATCCATATTTTAGCATCTAAATCTTTTACAGATTCCAGCAATTGATGTAAGCCTCGGCCTTCATTTAGCGCACCTTGATATAGAATTGTAGCCTGTTCTTTTTGTGCATCCGGCAATGTTTCCATCAGCGAAATGTTTCTTATAACATCAACATTTACACTATACAGTTTTTTGAATTCATCGGCAATGCTTTGAGAAACGGTATAAGCGGCATTTGTTTTTGGTAAAGCAAATTTTTCAACCCATTGCCACACCTTTTTTACAAGTGGACGATTAGTAACTTCGGGCACCTCGGGGAAGTATTCGTGCGCATCGTAAACTAACTTTTTGCGCTTCAGTTTTGCAGTGAATAGTGCAGGTAAAATCGTGTCTAAATCAATGGCGCAAACAGCATCAAACTGCTGAAACAGCAACCACCAAAACAACCGCAAGTTATATTCAATGTAGAAGGCTTTGCCCTTAGTAAAAAAACACTTTAAACGATGTTGAGAGAACAACTCCGGCATTAAAGGAACAGACGAGGCAAGCGTTCTGCCCACCAACGTTACATCATAACCCGATGTGCTGAGGCTTCGGCAAATCCGCTGCATTCGCTGGTCGAATGAAATGTCGTTGGTTACGCAGAAAATAATGCGTTTCATGGGTATCAAACATAGTTAATATAGAAATATGCGGTAGCCTTGTATTTTTGGAACTAAGTATTTTTATAATAAAGACGAAGACTATGAGATTTTTATTGAAGTTGCTTGTTGTATCATATTGCCTTTACATTTTGTATGGTATTGTGCCAATTGAATCTATAAAGATATTGATTGGCGGTATTGGTTTGCTTGGCGTGATGCTTGCAGTCATTATCCATAGTGGCCGTTGGATAGAAAAAGTATTTTGTGGAGAAGATGATTAGAATGTTTTTCGTGTTTATTGATGAGCGCATAACGCTTATCCATTCCACACAAAAGCTCCGCCCGTATTTTTTCTTACAATCTCGGCTTCGGTGAGGTGCTGTAATGTTGCAATTGTTTTTTCTTGCGAAAAATTTATTGCTGCAATAATTTTTTCGATTGGTTGGGGTTCTTGCAAAACCTTTTGAAGCTGTGCTACAATGTCGGCAAATAGTTTTGCATCCAAGCCGCTTTTGCGCTCGGCAATGCACACATCGCACACGCCACATTTTTCGGCATAGTGCTCGCCAAAGTAATTAACCAGTATGGAACTGCGACAAATGTGATGCACGGTAAAGTAGTGCAACATTGCTTTTAACCTTTCCTCATTTTGCTTTCGCCTGAATTCAATTTTTTCGGGCTGAAAATGCAGGTGTCGCGCTTCTACTCTTTCGTGCGCAAATGTTAGCTGTGGCTGCTCTTTTAGTGGAATGTACTGAAACACTTCCGCCTTCTTGAGTTGATGCAATTGCACAATCAAGTCATTGATTGAAATGTTTAAACGAAATGCAATTTCATTTTGATTGATTGGAACAAAGTCTTCAAACACTCCTTCGCAAGTACGCAAAATCATTTTTACCAAAGGCTCGAATGTTTTGTTGTTATTCTGAAAGTGAAAGAGTCCTTCTTTACTTGTAATACACTTTATCTGTGGGCGCTGAAACACGGCATCGGTAAGCGAAACAATTTCTAATTGAGCCAACATCGAAATGCACTTCAATGTCTTTGCAGTATTCATTTTGGCGTATATTACAAACCTGCCGATGTCGAAACTGTGCGAAAGTTTGCTGTCGAAATTCAAAGCCAGTTCACAGTAATTGCAAAGTTGTTCGTAGGTGTTTTGCAAATCTGCCACCGATGGAAAATTGTTGATGCTTTCGAGGATGTTTTTTTTGTCATCGCTGTCTGTCAATAAAACAGCATAGGCTTTTTTTTCATCGCGTCCGGCACGTCCAGCTTCCTGAAAATAGGCTTCCAAACTTTCGGGCACATCCAAATGAATTACTGTGCGCACATCGGGTTTGTCAATTCCCATGCCAAAGGCATTGGTGCAAACCATCACACGGGTTTTGTTGTTTACCCACGCCTCCTGCTTTTGGCTGCGCTCATCGGTGCTTAAACCTGCATGATAAAAGTCGGCATTTATTTTATTGGCTTTTAAAAATTGGGCAGCATCTTTTGTGCCTTTTCGGGTGCGAACATACACTACTGAGGTGCCGGGAACTTTGTTCAACACATTTAGTAGTTGGTTTTGTTTATCGGTAGTTTGGCGCACTACATAGCTCAAATTTTTGCGTTGAAAACTTTTACTGAAAATATTTTTTGTTCTAAAATTAAGCTGTGTTGTAATGTCATCTGCCACCTTTAAAGTGGCGGTGGCGGTGAGTGCCAAAACGGGAATGTTTTCAAGTGTTTCGCGCACTTCCGCAATGCGCAAATATGGCGGGCGAAAATCGTAGCCCCACTGCGAAATGCAGTGTGCTTCGTCAATAGCAAGCAAATTGATTTTCATTTGTTTCAATCGGCTTCTAAAGTCTTCGCTTGCCAACCTTTCGGGCGAAACGTATAGAAATTTTACGCCTCCAAAAATACAATTACTAAAAATTGCATCTGCTTCATCATGTCGCAAACCTGTGTGCAGCGCTTCGGCTATAATGCCTTTCTTTTTTAGGTTCATTACTTGATCTTTCATCAAGGCAATGAGTGGAGAAATTACCAAGCACAAACCATCTTTTACTAATGCAGGCACTTGAAAGCAGATGGATTTTCCACCCCCGGTGGGTAGCAATGCAAGTGTGTCTTTTCCTTCTAAAACAGAAGTGATAATTTCTTCCTGCAAAGGGCGAAAAGTATCGTAACCCCAATATTTTTTTAGTATGTGATGAATTGTGGGTGCTGTCATTTTGTGGCCTTTGTTAGCAAGTTGGGCAAAAAATTCAAACGCAATAAGGCGAAGGTTGAGTGTGCTGTTTTTTCGCCAAGGCATTTGTTTTTATGCATATACTTTTCTTCTTCTTCTTTTGATGCGTTGTTTAAAAAGGTAAGTTTTTGAGATTGCTTAGAAACAAAACTAAGTAATCTCAATAAATGAATGCTTCTCTATGTGATAACATTATTGGTTAAAAACTGTTTTTAATTGCTTGCATCGTGTGCAGACTATTATTTTCACCGATTCCAAATTTAGAAGAAATGAGCAATAACATAGCGCAGTTTAGGGCGCAATTTCCGATACTTAAGCGAATAGTAAATGGCAAGCCCTTGGTGTATTTGGATAGTGCAGCCACCGCGCAAAAACCACAGCGGGTAATAGATGCAGTTCAAGAATATTATACTGATTACAATAGCAATATTCATCGTGGAGCGCACCATTTGGCGCAGTTGGCAACCGAGGCTTACGAAAGTTCGCGTGCTACCATTGCTAAACATTTGAATGCAAGCGAATGCGAAATCAACTTTGTACGCGGCACCACCGAGGCGGTGAATTTGGTGGCCAGTACCTACGGTAGAAAAAATATTAGTGCAGGTGATGAAGTTATTGTTTCGGGCATGGAACACCACAGTAATATAGTGCCTTGGCAAATGCTGTGCGAAGAAAAAAATGCAGTGTTGAAGGTGATTCCGGTGCTTGATAATGGCACATTAGATATGGAGGCATACGAAAAACTAC
>CAZYXR010000120.1:0-6553 GCA_964650845.1 uncultured Chitinophagaceae bacterium | reverse complement strand
AGATGCTGCAACTGCGGCAGGTGCAATAACAGCGGTTGAATTCCCTAAAGAGAAAGTTGCCGGTCTTGTTCAAGTGTTTCATAATGCTGCCGACCCATCGGTTAAGGCAGTTGATTTATATGTTGGTGGCATGAAACAAATTTTGGGTTTGAACTTCAGAGCTGGATTCCAATCTGCAGGCTTCATCCAAGATTTCGACTATGTTATTGACTTGCATAAAAAAGATTCTGCGAGCAGCGTATTGTCAACTACTTTAAGATTTGACAACGATAGCGTAGTAGCTGGAATTGCAGGTTTGGTAGATACAGCCGGCTTTGCAGCAAACCCTGATGGTGCTGGTAAAAAATTAAACTTCTTTTTACACTCTCCGGCTCGCGTAACTCAACCAACTGGATCAACACAGGTTACTGTGTTTCATGGTGCTACCGATGGCCCAACTATCGGTTTAACTTCACCAGCTTTGGGTGGTGCAGCTTTGATTACCGGACAAAAATATGGTGAGTTCCAAGTAGCAAACGCTCCTGGTGTAGGCACTTCATTGCCAACTGCATTAGGAAATGTAGTTGTTGACTTAAAGTTCCCTGGCGGTACAACTTTCAAATCATACATTGTTCCTTTGGCAGCATTTGCAGGTAAAGCAGTTACAATTCTTGCTTCAGGCTTTGTTGATTCTACTGCTAACCACAATGGTCCAGCTTTTAAATTCTTAGCTGGTTTGCCAAGTTCACCATTCCCACAAATGCTTGTGTTGAAAGACACTAACACTACTCAAGTTAGTATCAACGACCCAGCTAAAGCTGATTTGCAATTCCGTTTGTTCCCTAATCCGGCTACTACTGAATTGGTTATGGCTTTTGATGTAAACGAAACCAGCAATGTTGCTATTGACATCATTGACTTGAACGGTCGCGTGGTGAAAAATGTTGTTAGCTCAGTATTCGACAATGGAACTGTGGCTTTGACAGAAGACATCCGCGATTTGCAAGGTGGTTTATACATTGCTCGTGTTAAGAGCGATGCAAGAACATCAACTTACAGATTCAATGTAGTTCGTTAATAGACTTGCTTCTAAACAAAAAAGGCTGCTTCAACCGAGGCAGCCTTTTTTGTTTATATAAAAGCAGATAGCATTACTGATTCTTTTGCAATTGCTTATCTAAGATAAATGTTCCAAATGGTATAAGCGAAGCTACAAAAGCCCACAAAACTTTGCTGAACTTCCACTTCAATTCTATCCATACCAATAGCAACAAAAGCATATACAACACAAAAAGAACACCATGTGCCCAGCCTGTGTATTTTACAGCTAAAGGAAAGTTCCAGATATATTTCATAGGCATAGCAATAAACAGCAATACCAAATATGAAACGCCTTCTAAAAGGGCAACTAACCTGAATCGACCCAAGGTGGTACTAAAAAAACTGTTTTCCATTATCTATTGTTTTGATGTGATTAAGCATTAAATGCTTCTGAAATTAAAAGAGAATTGCTCATGGCTGCAATTTTAGCATGAGCATTGCGCTCGATGTGATAGTGAAATTTGTTTAGCACTTTGTGAACTTCTTCAAGCGTTTGCAAAGGATATTTGGCAGCAATTTTTTTAGAGGCTTCTAATGCGCTTTGTTGCAAACGATTGTTTCCGGTGGTTTTTTCTTCAAGGCAATTTTGAATAAAAAACAAACCATATTGCAAAAGCAGCTTTTGTTTTTCTCTGCCAAGTGTTTGAAAATCATCAATCCAAGTTGCTAAACCGGATGCCGTTTGTGCCGAAAACTTGCCCGCACAAAAGCGCAACCAAGCAAGAAAAATAGCTTCCGATTCTATTTGTTCATTTTGTCCCAACTCCATTGCAGCCACCCAACTACCATTTGAAAGATTGGCTATTTCGGTAGCAGAGCCGCGCTTATCTAACTCCAATTTTTGTTGCAAAGCAGTTTCTATTGCTTCTATTTCTATTGGCGGCAAGCGCAACAACTGAGTGCGTGAAAGTATTGTTGTAAGAATCAATTCGGGCTGCTCGGTAACTAAAACAAAAACCGTTCCGGGCGGTGGCTCTTCAATACTCTTCAAAAGTACATTTCCTGTTTCGCGCAGCAATTCTGCAAGCCACACAATTTGTACTTTGTACTTGCTTTCGTAACTCTTTAAACTTATACGCCTTACTATTTCATGGCACTCGTTTGTGGTAATGTTTCCTTGTTTAGTTTCTGCACCAATGGTATCTAACCATTCGTTGTAAGTGATGTATGGATTTTCGCTTACAGCTTTGCGCCACTCGGCAATAAACTCTGCACTTAATGGCTTATCGCCACTTTTTTTTGCAATAGTTGGATAGGTGTAAAAAATGTCGGGATGGATAAGCCTTCGCGATTTTACACACGAAGCACACTCGCCACACGAATCGGTGCTACTTGGATTTTCGCAATTCAAGTACTGAGCAATGGCAAAAGCCAATGGCAAGCCGCCCGAGCCTTCGCTGCCGCTTATCAATAGCGCGTGCGGCATTCTGCCCGATGAAATCATATTCATCAGTTTTCGCTTTGCACCTTCTTGCCCTATTACTTCTGCAAACTGCATAACGCAATGTTAGTGATTGAAAAATTAAGTAACTGAATTTTTGCTTTCGTTATGTAATTAGTTTTTGCACGTGCTTTGCTTTCAATACTATGCCGCAGTGTGCTTCAATAGAACTGCATAAAACACTTACAACAGCAGCTTGCAAGCTTTATACTGAATGAGCTTTACAGAATTATGAAAGTGGTCGGCTATAAAACTATCTTCGCACCATGCAGCCAACAGCAATTTCGCAACAAAAAATTCTTGAAAATCTTTCTATCGCAGCATTGAATCCAATGCAGCAGGAAATGCAAAATTCATTTCAACAGAACAATGACTTACTGTTGCTTTCGCCCACAGGCAGCGGCAAAACTTTGGGTTTTCTGTTGCCAATTTTAGAAACGCTATTACCAGAAAAAAACAATACACAAGTATTGATTCTTGTTCCTTCGCGCGAACTGGCATTACAGATTGAAAGCGTTTTCAAAAGTATGAAAACAGATTTCGGGGTAAGTTGTTGCTATGGTGGGCATCCGGTAAAAATCGAAATCAATAATTTATCGGTTTCGCCTACTGTAATCATTGGCACACCAGGCAGAATTACCGACCATATCAACCGCAATTCTTTTGATGCCGCAACTATTCACACCATTGTTTTTGACGAGTTCGATAAATCGCTTGAGTTTGGCTTTAAAACCGATATGGCTTACATCATGCGGCATTTGCCCAACTTGCAAAAGCGAGTGCTTACCTCGGCAACACAAGCGGTTGAAATACCCGATTTTGTGGGTGTAAAAAATTTACTTACGCTAAACTACTTGCAACAAACCAATCAATCGGCAGGGCTGAAATTGAGGATTGTTCACTCGGAAGATACAGACAAGTTAGCAACCTTTCTTCGGCTTATCGGTAGCTTTTTAACTGATGAACAAACAATTGTATTTTGCAATCACCGCGAGGTAGTAGAGCGCATCAGCAACCACTTGAATGCACACGATATAATAAACGAAAGCTATCATGGCGGCCTTGACCAACAGCAGCGCGAACTAGCACTTTGTAAGTTTCGCAACGGCAGTGTAAACATGCTTATAACTACCGATTTGGCATCGCGTGGTTTAGATATTTCAAACATTGCCAACATAGTGCATTATCAAAAACCGCATACCGAAGAAACCTACATACATCGCAACGGGCGCACTGCCCGAATGGGCAAAGAAGGCAACGCATTTTTGATGCTTACCGATGAAGAAAAAATGCCAGAATACATTGCAGAGAATACCGAAACGCAGCTAATTGAAACTAATAATACTGTACACGCAAAACCAAAATGGGTAACGCTAAATATTAACCGAGGTAAAAAAGACAAGGTAAACAAAACAGATATTGTGGGCTTTCTTTCAAAAGTAGGCAAGCTGGAAAAAGACGAACTGGGAATAATTGAAGTGAAAGACTTTTGCGCCTATCCGGCAGTGCTTCGCTCCAAAGTAAAAAGCGTTTTAAAAAACATTGATGGAGCAAAAATTAAAGGCAAAGCCGTAAAAATTACCATTGCGTAATTGGTATAACTCTTTGTGTATTGATTTTATGAGCAGCAAAGCATTTCGGTTCAAGCAGTTTAATGTAGCACAAGATAAATGCGCCATGAAGGTAAACACCGATGGCGTATTGCTGGCGGCATGGGCACACGTCAATACAGCAAAAACAATACTAGATATTGGCACTGGCACCGGAGTACTGGCAATGATGATGAAACAAAAAAATATCGAAGCCACTGTTGATGCAATAGACATAGACGAAGATGCTTACCAACAAGCAAAAGAAAATTTTGCAGCCAGCGAATGGCATCACCAATTGCAAGCGTACCACTGCGCTTTGCAAAAGTTTACTATCTCAAAAAAATACGATGTAATTATCTCCAATCCGCCATACTTCATAGACGATTTAAAGACAGAAAATCATCAAAAAAATATTGCTAAACACAATGTTGCATTAACCTATACCGAATTGCTAATCGGCATACAACAATTATTGAACGAAAATGGAAATACATTCATTGCAATTCCTTCATTCAATTATGCGTTGTTGATGCACGAAGCAGAAAAGCGTGGCTTGTTTGTAAACAAAAAAACAGATGTAAGTTCTATTAAAGGCAAAACTGCCTACTTAACGCTTGTACAACTATCTTGGCAAAAAAATTTAGCACACGAAAGCACACTCGCCATATCAGAAAGCAACAACACATTTACCAACGAGTACATTGCCTTAACAAAGGATTTTTACTTGAAGTTCTAACCCAAATCGCGCACCCACACTTACGCTACCTCATATAGCTTGGTTTGCTATCTTCGTGCCGCATTTTACAAAATAAAGAAACAGAAATGGGTCGCGCATTTGAATACCGCAAGGAAAGAAAATTTAAAAGATGGGGAGCTATGGCAAAGGCATTCACCCGCATTGGAAAAGACATTGCAATTGCCGTAAAAGAAGGCGGTGCCTCGCCCGAAACTAACGCACGTCTTCGTCAGGCTATTCAAAATGCCAAAGGTGCCAATATGCCCAAAGACCGTGTGGAGAATGCAATAAAAAGAGCATCGCAAAAAGACACCGCGAGTTACGAAGATGTTACCTACGAAGGCTATGCCGCGCATGGTGTAGCTATTGTAATTGATACGCAAACCGATAACCCAACACGCACTGTAGCAAACGTTCGTTCATACTTCAACAAACTTGGCGGCTCCATGGGCAATTCGGGCTCGGTAAGTTACATGTTCAAAAAGTTAGCATTGTTTAAATTCGCCAAAGGCAACCATGAGGTGGAAGATTTGGAACTGGAATTGATAGACGCTGGTTTAAGCGATTTACAAGTTGATGAAGACACCGTATTGGCTTATTCCGACTTTAACGATTTTGGAAGCTTGGCAAAAAAATTAGAAGAAATGGGCATAGAAGTTATTGAAGCCACGTATGAAAAAATTCCCGATTTCTTTAAAGAAGGTTTAACGGATGAACAAGCCGAAGAAGTAATAAAATTGATAGATAAATTGGAAGAAGATGATGATGTAAGTTTGGTGTTTCACAATATGAAATAATCTGTGGCACAATCGCAAAACATTTACAAATCAATTATTGAAGCCAAACACAAGCAGTTTGCGGTGTTGGTGGACCCAGACAAACACACTGAAGCATCCTTGCACGACTTGTGTGTTTGCATAAACCAATCAAAAGTAGATTTCCTTTTTGTAGGTGGCAGCCTGCTCGTGCAATCTACATTTGATTACACAATTGAATATCTCAAACAACACACAAAACTTCCTGTTGTAATTTTTCCGGGCAGCAACTTTCAAATAAGCAATAAAGCAGATGCCATTCTTTTTCTTTCGCTGGTAAGTGGCCGAAATGCTGAGTATCTGATAGGGCAACAAGTTGTTGCCGCACCAAAAGTAAAAGCAAACAACATTGAAGCAATTCCCACTGCATATCTACTAATTGACGGTGGCAAAATTTCATCTACAGCCTACATTACTCAAACAGTTCCAATACCCAACGACAAGCCCGATATTGCCGTTGCCACAGCACTTGCAGCCGAAATTATGGGAATGAAATTGATATACTTAGAAGCAGGAAGCGGAGCCGAAAAAACTATTTCGAAAGAAATGATTGCAGCCGTAAAAGCAGCTGTAAACATAGGTGGCGGCATTCGCAATGCTTTGAACGCACAAGAAATTTTTGATGCCGGAGCAGATGTAATTGTGGTGGGCAATGCACTCGAAAACAATGCCAGCTTATTAACTTCGCTTGCGAAGTAAGTTGCCGATAGTCTTATTCTAACAACATTTCCGCGCACTTTCGTTAGCATCTTTTCGGCTATTCACTAAAATATTTTGCCTCCGCAGAAACATCTTCACGCATAGATTTTTATTATGCGTGTTATAAAATTTGGCGGCTCATCGGTGGCCACACCACAACGAGTAAAAGAAGTAATTCAACTTGTACAAA
>CAZYXR010000119.1:0-6725 GCA_964650845.1 uncultured Chitinophagaceae bacterium | reverse complement strand
TTCAATTTCAGTCCTGTTCGGTTTTACTTTTAAAAAGGCTTTGTTCAGTGCCTTTTTGGGTTTCAATTCTTTTAAATTGTTCACAGTCTCTTTTATTTTTTCATTGGTGTTCACGAATCTGTAAGCGGATTTTATCTACAAATTCGGTTTTCAATTTCAGTCGGTTAAGATAAGTTTTAATGCGGAAACGATGTAAGTGTGCTGGCATTTTTGGTCTTTGTCAGCCGTGATGTTTCGCACGGTCGCTGTCATTACTTGGTTTTATTTGCCTTCTTTTGTTGCTTTCGTTTTGCGTTATAAGTTATTGATAATAAAATAATTGTATTTATTTGCATTTTGTTTTTGTTTAAGTAGTGGTACTAGTCAAATAACTTCACTCTCTGTGCAAATCTTTACCATCGGTAAGCAACTGTAAAGTGAATTGTGTAAAGGCAATAGTATTATAAGTGTCTTTTTCGAACAGCACTCCGAGGTTGCCATTAGCAAGTATTGAGATTGAAGAGTATGCGGAATTGCCAGCGTAGATTGTTTTACCGGCAGACCAGCTTTTGCCTTCATCAAAACTAATCTTTACAGTCAAATTTTTTCGCTCTTTAGCATCATTGGCATTTACAAATAGTATTCTATTTTGGTCTGTGCTATCGTTTTTGAAACCGTATCGAATAATACTTGCGTTGCAACCCGGGTCGGGGAGCGAAGAGTCCGGTTCCGATTTCCATGTTTTTCCTTCATCGGCCGAGGTGTGTACATACCTGATTCCTTTTCCGTTTACACGGCTGTTTATCATCCATCGGCCATCACTTAGTTCAATAATTTTCGATTCATCGCCCGGCTTAATGGGTGTTTCAAATAGAAACCAACTTTTGCCATTATCCTTACTTCCAAACAAAAAAAGCCCTTTTTGTAAATTCACTAAAGTATGTATCAGCATCCCGCTTTTAGTTTGTATTCCTCGGCCTGAGGTAATAAACTTGAAGTGTTTTTTCCAGCCCGGTTGGGTTATCTGTGAAGTTACATCAACTGGGTTTTGCCATGATTTTCCATTGTCGGTACTTTGGGTAAGCATTAAGCGATATTCTTTTTTACGATGGCTTAAATCCATGAAATTGAAGAACAAAAATATTGCTTGTGTTGTGTTATCTACAATCATTGATGGGTCGGAAGCTGATTTGCCAAATGGGTAATCAATCACTGTTTCTACACCCGACCAAGTGTTTCCATTATCGGTACTTCGCCTTATTACAATGTTAATGTCCTTGTTTTTGTTTAGGTCGTTGCACGAAGGTACTCTTTGGTCGCTTGCCGCTATCAAGTCGCCATTTGGTGCTGTAATCAACGCGGGGATTCTATAGCAGGATACTTTTGGAGTTATCTCTGATGAGAATACGGTTCCAAATTCAAGCGCCCTGTTTTCGGTTGCTTGGGCATGGGCGAAAGCGGCTATTATGGATAGCAATATTGCAAACAGAAGTTTCATAGCACGCCAGTTTTTTTCGCAGCAACAGTAAAAAATTGATAGAACATTTACCTTATTTCTACTGTAAATGTGGCTAAGAATTACTCGAAATTTTCTTTGATGTTTTCTTTTTTTCGTTGTTGCAGTTTAAAAGGATTGGCAATTGTAATATCAAATGCCAAGTAATGAACGGTGTATGGATTTTTTTGCCCTACCAAATTGTTCATATAACCAACGCTGATAATAAAGGGAAGCGTTTTTGGGGAGTATGAATAATATAATAGAAATCGGCTTTCGCGGTAGTTGAAATCTGTCCAGCTGTTGGGCGCAATCTTATTGCTGATAGAGAAAAGCTGTTCGGAACTTGTAATGAGCCGATGCGTTTTTTTGCGGTTTAAATTTATTGTTAGTTGAAGCCGGATGCGAGAACGAAACTGGAAATTTTCGCTTGGATTTTTGAAATCTGGCGTGTAGAACTTTCTGATTTCTTGCCTCAGGGTAGGCACAAACTTAATGTGTGGGGTTTTATAGGTGTATGAAAATCTACCATACAAACGGAATTCTTGTTTAATAGCCGGAGTTTTGTTTTCGTAGGGTTGCTTTTCTGAGTATTCGTTTTGCCTGCGGTAGCTAAGCGCCATTGAATACTGCCAGTTGTTGTGAAACTGATGATAAAACTCTTGATTGAATACCAATATAGCTGCTTTGTAAAATGGGTCGAAATTATTTGGATTGCTTTTGCGACCCAAGCCAATATAGGTCATAGACTGCCAGCCTTTTCCATCAATGGTATCTAACTCTTGGCGCAAGCCAAGTGCAAACCAGTCTGCTGCATGGGCTTTGCCCAAACCTGGCGGACTGATTTGCGAATAGGCATTAGTAACGCATGCTACGAAAAGCAGAGCGAGTAAGATTGAGTTTTTCAACTTAGTCGGCAATTTTGCTTAACACATTTCCATCACTGTCAAATGCAACTTTCCATTCTTCGGTAAGTTTTTTTAGGTCGAGCGAGTAAGTTGCTTTGTTGTTTTCGGTTGTCTTTTTTACGTCTTCTACCCTAAAACCACTAAAGTTTTTGCTAATGGCATTTTGCACTTGTTTGGGTAGGTCGCTTTTCGATATTTCTTCTTTGTGGCGAATTACTTTTCCGCTTTTATCGTACCACACATCGTGGTCTAAGTTCAACAAGCCTGTTTCAAAATCTACCTTGTAGTAGTCGCGATCTAACTTCCATTCTACATCAAATGCTTTTGGATGTGCTTTTTGAAAATTGTTTACAATTACAGATGGAACTTGGCTTTGCGGAATGCTTTGTGCGAAAGTGCTACTTGCAAAGCAAGCTAATGCCAACAGTGTGGTTGAAAAAACTTTTTTGCCAACAACGGTTGTTGCTTGTGTTTGTTGTTTTTGAATTTGCGATTTCATTTTCTTTAATTTTTAATGTACTGCAAAGGTGTGCAGACAATTGGGAAAGAATTGGGAATGATTGAAAATGAAAACTATTTCATGCGTACTTCAAAGCAGTGTAGCGCATTTGCATAGCTGTATGAAATAGAAAAACCGTATAAATCGCATATTGCTTTTACTATTGCCAAGCCAAGCCCTGTATTGTTTTGCTCGTTTTCCGATTTGTAAAACCGCGAAAATATCTTTTCTGCATTTAATGGATTTTCTGTTCCGGTGTTACAAATTTTTATTGCCACATCTGTAATGAAAATATTTACGATGCCATTTGTTGTATTGTGAAAAATGGCATTGCGTAATAAATTTGAAACTATAATGTTTGCCAGCGAAAGATCCATTGCAGCCGTGAGATTTGCATTTTCGGTAGTTGATATTTTTAGATTTTTATATGCGGCAAACTCTTCTAATTGCTTGATGGATTGTTGTATGACTTCGTTGAGCGAAACAACCTGATTGCCCAAAAATTGTTTGTTCTCAATTTTTGTAAGCAACAGCAGCGATTTATTTAAACGCGCCAATCGCTCAATAATCGTTATTATTTCTGCAATGCTTTCGGCTTGTTCGTTATTAAGGTTTCCCTTTTCTATCAGTAGTTCCAGTTTGTTC
This sequence comes from uncultured Chitinophagaceae bacterium, assembly GCA_964650845.1. GTDB lineage: Bacteria > Bacteroidota > Bacteroidia > Chitinophagales > LD1 > UBA7692. The sequence goes on along the minus strand of CAZYXR010000119.1, from coordinate 3,199 downwards.
AAAGATACAGCCAGCGGTGTTTGCAACTCGTGCGAGGCATTGCCAATAAACTGTTTTTGCTGCTCAAATGTTTCGGTATTTTGTTGCAGTAAAATACTTACTGCATGTTGTAAATCTGTAAACTCTTTGATGTTTGATTTTGCATTAGGTTGTGGTTCATTGTTGCCAATTCGATAAATTTTTAACTGATGGAGAAATGTGTAAAATGGATTCCACACGCGTTGCAACACAAAGTTGTTGATAGCAATCAAACTTATCAGCATCAATAAGTACAGCCATACGGCATCAAAAAATAATTCTTTTATAAGGTCATCTTCTTCTACCATCGGGTTGATGATGCGCAATTTGTAGTAATGCTCGTTGTTTTCAAATGCAGTAGTAAGCAAGCGCACGGGTTCTAACTCGGGTGCTACGTCATCAGCATCTTGCATGTATAGCAAAGTATCTATGTAGCGATCTTTAAATGCCAAAGCCTGCAATTGGGTTATTTCGTGGATGGTAAAAAAGCCTTCTTCAAAATTGTTTTTTGCTTCAATGGTGTGGTTTTTTTGTGCCGAGCGAACAATTTGGCGTTTGTAATTATCTAAACCTTCATCAACACTTTTTTTGATTTGGGTAAGCATGTTGAAGTATAAAATTAGCGACCAAAGGCTAATGATAAAAAATAGCGAAACCGATAACCACAGAAGCGATTTGTTTAACAGTTTCATCTTTCAATCAATTTATAGCCAACTCCATAAACTGCATCAATTTCTATATCAGCATTAGAGTCGGTAAGTTTTTTGCGCAAGTTTTTTATCTGGTAGTAGATGAAGTCAAAGTTATCGGCTTGGTCAATATTATCGCCCCAAACGTGTTCGGCTAAAGCAGATTTTGTTACCAATCTGTTTTTATTGAGCAAAAAGTAATTGAGAATATCAAACTCTTTTCGGTTAAGCGAAATGTTTTTGTTGTTTACCAAAAAGGTACGATCGTTTAAGTCTAAAACAACATTTGCAATTTCAATAGTGTTTTTACCATCTAAGGTTTTTCTACGCAAAACGGCTTTGATTCTAGCATTGAGTTCGGCAATGTGAAATGGTTTTGTAAGGTAGTCGTCTGCACCCAATTCAAGCCCTTTTAGTTTATCGTCAAGCGAATTTTTTGCAGAAATAATAATTACGTTACTTGATTTTCCTTGTTTTTTTAATAGTTCCAAAAGTTGCAATCCATTGCCGTTTGGCAACATTATATCTAGCAATATACAGTCGTAATCATACACTTCTATTTTTTCGCTTGCCGAGCGAAAATTGCCAACGGCTTCAATTACAAAATGCTCTTTTGCGAGTGAAGCTACCATCGTTTCTCTCAAATCTTTTTCGTCTTCAACAATCAGAATTTTCATAAAGCACTAAGGTAATTTTTGAATATGGGAAAAACTTGGGAATTATTGTTTTTCTTTCAACTGCCAAAATACATTGACTACAATGAAAACATTTGATGTTACAAACGGGCATTTGTTTGTGGTGTTTCCTTTAGAGATAAAACCCGGTATGGATTTTGAGGAAATGAAGCAGCAACTTACCGAAAGCAAGATTCCATTTGTAGAAACCGATAGCTACAATTTGTTTCAGTTTATTTACTTAAATGGAATAAAGTTCGACAATAAAACTTTTCATCTCGAAGTCTATTTTGATAAAAAAAGATTGAAAGCAATTTCGTTTGATTTTGTATGCGAGCCGGGTTATGAAATCAGCTTTGAGCAATGGGTGGCTGGCTTGTTGGGCGCAGCAACCGAGTGTAGTTGGGGGCGATTAAAAGCAGATTGGCATCCCAAATTTGATGTGCCTTTGATTCATCTCAGTTATGATTTGCCGTGAGTTTGCAGAATGCTGCGAACTTTATTTATCATTGATGCAATAAGCATTTATTCATGCGCAGCATTCTTAGTTTTCTTGCTTTGTTGATGATTAAAGGAGTCTCTAATTTATTTTTTCGATTCAAAGTAAATTGGCCGAACAACAACCCCAATGTGCCATGGAAAGAAATTCGGTTGATTGTTTTTTTGAATCATACCTCTTTATTAGAGCCTGTTTATCTTGGAATTTTGCCAGTAAGTTTTTTGCGCATACTTTCAAAAAAACTGATTGCGCCAGGTGCCGATAAAACTTTGAACCGACCTTTTGTTGGTTTTTTGTACAAGTTGCTGAGTCCGCAAATGGTTCCCATTACGCGAAAACGCGATGATAGCTGGGACAATTTTATGAGTTCGCTTTTGCCCGATTCTGTTATTGCCATTGCGCCCGAGGGTAGAATGAAACGCAGAAACGGTTTGGATTTGAATGGCGAAAAAATGACTGTGAAGAGTGGGGTTGTAGATGTGTTGGAATGTTTGGATAGCGGCAAAATGGCTATTGCTTACAGTGGCGGCTTGCATCATGTTCATGCTCCGGGCGAAAGCAGTTTTCATCTCTTTCAAACTTTGAAAATGAATCTTGAGTTGTTAGAAATTACCGAGTACAAATCGAGTTTTGACGCTGCCGCAGGTAGCGATGAATGGCGCAAACTTGTATTGGCTGATTTGCAAAATAGGTTAGAAACCAATGTGCCTGAGTAGTAACATTGATGAATACTATTTTGCCCCTCGTATTCTTTGTAAAAAGAAAATGGTTGTATGATTTTTTCAATTTAAGTCAAAAACCGCTTTCCTGTTTTTTATTGATCTCGCTGATTTCTGTATTTGTGATTGTGCCTAATTCGCCTAAAGCAAGGGAGGTTTCAATAGTGGCTATTTTGTTGAGTTTAATAATGGAGTCAATTTTCAATCCGTTGGTTTTGGAAGGTATAATTTCCAAATCATTTACTTCTTGTTTTATAACTTTTGAAGTAATAAAGGCAACTGTAATATCAAAAGTATCAACTGCCAATACTAAAGCAGGGCGATTTTTGTTGCCACTTAAATCGGTGAACGGAAAAGGAATTAAAACAATATTGCCCTTTTTCATTTATCGTATTTTACTTTCAAGTCATTTACAGTATAGATGTCAGTATCTTTTTCTAAAAACTTATATGAACTGGACCCTAAATTAGTATTGCTTACCTCTTCGCTCAATACTTTTTGCTGAATGCGCGACAGCAGAAACTCAACATAATCATTTATTTCTTTAAGGCGGATTCAAGTTTCTAATGCAACGCTTTAGCGAATATAAAAAAATGGAAA
>CAZYXR010000118.1:5870-6855 GCA_964650845.1 uncultured Chitinophagaceae bacterium | reverse complement strand
TCGTAGTTCACCGTTTTTAAAACTCTTTCGGTGAGTTTTTCGCCCAATTTTTTTCGCTCGTTGTATATTTCAAAATCGGTGCCGCGGCTAAAATAAATTCGTTCGAAGCTACAGCTCTTTTTTTCGCCCGGTTCGGTTATTTGATGAACTTTTACTCTGCCATCTTTTTTTATCACCACTGCATTGCCGGGTTCAATTTCTTTAATGTTGTCGTAGTGAGCATTAAAGGTAGTTTGAATTGCTGGACGCTCGCTGGCTACCACCACCACTTCGTCATCGTGGTAGTAATATGCAGGGCGAATGCCGTTGGGGTCGCGCAGCACAAAAGCATCGCCATGCCCCAACATACCTGCCATAGCGTATCCACCATCAAAATCTTTAGCACTGCGCTGCAATATTTTGCTCACGCTCAAATCTTTGGTAATAAAATCTGTAATGGTTCTGTTTGGGTAATCAAGTTTGTTGTACTTCTGGAAAATTTCTTCCACTTCGGTATCTAAAAAGTGACCGATTTTTTCCATCACAGTAATGGTGTCGCTGCGCTCGCGTGGATGTTGCCCAAGCTCTATCAAGTTGTTGAAGAGCTCATCAACATTCGTCATATTAAAGTTGCCCGCCAATACGAGATTGCGCGTTATCCAATTGTTTTCGCGAATGAAAGGATGGCAATAGCTGTCGTTGTTTCTACCATAAGTGCCATAGCGCAAATGCCCCAATAAGAGTTCGCCAACAAAAGGTAAGTTTTCTTTGCTCCAAAGTGCTTCGGCTTGCGGATTTTCAAGTGGTTTTCTATCTTTTGGAAAAGTGCCAGATACATGGTTGAAAATATCTGCAATTGGTTGATTTTTTGTAGAGCGATAGCGATTAAAAAACTGAATTCCGGGTGGTGGGTCAAGTTTTATCACACCTATGCCGGCACCGTCTTGCCCGCGGTTGTGCTGCTTTTCCATAAGCAGGTAAAGCTTGTTTAGCCCATACGCTATGG
>CAZYXR010000118.1:3280-5832 GCA_964650845.1 uncultured Chitinophagaceae bacterium | reverse complement strand
TAGTCTTATGAGTGCAATGCCGCACTCGTGCTTAATGGAATCGCTCATATCGCACCGCAAAGTTATGAATGCTTCTGATTGGTTTCCAAAAAAATATGTAAAGGATGTGGATATGCTGTTTCTGTTTAATGTTGTTGTGGCGAAAATTTACATTTGCTGCATGAAAAATTCCTTTGTGTTGCACCCGTGGCATGGCGTAGATATTGGCGATACGGCACCCGATTTAATTACTGCTTTTATTGAAATTGTTCCTACCGATACCGTAAAGTACGAAGTGGATAAAGCCAGTGGTATCTTAAAAGTTGATCGCTTACAGCAGTTCTCCAATATTTTTCCGGCTCTTTATGGTTTTGTTCCAAAAACATTTTGCGATGATGACATTGCTGCATTTTGCATGAAGCAAACACAACGCGAAGGCATAAAAGGCGATGGCGACCCATTAGATATTTGTGTGCTTTCTTCGGTAGCTATACCACATAGCAATATTTTGGTGCAGGCTATTCCTATTGGCGGTTTTAGAATGATAGACAGAAACGAAGCCGATGATAAGATTATTGCGGTTATGAAAGACGACCCGCTTTACGGTTTATGGAAAGATATTGCTGATGCCAATACTGCGGTAATTGACAGAATGAAACATTATTTTTTAACCTATAAAGACATGCCCGGTTTTCAGAAAAAAGTGGAGATAACAGATGTGTACGGTAGGGAAGAAGCGCTTGAAGTAATTCGGTTAAGTATGTCCGATTACAAAAGATGTTATCCTTGATTAACTACTTCATCAAATTTATCCATCCATAGTTTTATCATCAAAAAAATGAAACTATAAGCCAGTACCACATACGCGTAATTGTGAGTAAAATGAAATACCTCTACGGTGCTGTAACGCTGGATGTAAGCTAAAGAAGCTATGCGCAAGGCATTGATTAAAAAAATGCCGAAAAGACTCGCAGGTATGAACCAAAGCTTGTGAATGGTTTTGCCTGAATAAATAGCGATAAATGCAGTAAAAATTACCATTGCGGGAATTGCCAAGCACAAATCTGCTACATAAATTCCTCTTGTTTCGGCAAACATTACAATTCTTGGATAGGTTGAAACTTCTTGTCCAAAAAATGGCTTCAACATCAGGTATGCGGCTTGGGCGGTTGCTTCGCCAAGTGCATTTTTTATACCTGCAAAAAATGGGGCGTTGAAAAAAAAGCGCGAAAACAATTTCCAGCCAATGTAAACTCCTGCAATTTTTAAAACAAACTCTGCTGCTTTTTTATTGCCGTTGTAAAGGGTTTTAATTTTTGAAATTAAACTCATCAGAATGATACTCCTTTTTGCAAAACAGTTTGTGTAAAAACAGTAGCTGCTATCAATAGTGCAATCAATGTAAAATTCACTTTTTCTAAGCCTGTATGCCGCCACACTGCATCGTAATCTACATCCACATAAAACAAAATGTACCACCCAATAAGCATGGCAGCAAGCATATAAAGCGACTGTAAAAGATGAACAAAAATATATTTTTCAGGAAAAATCAATGTGGTGGTAAACAACACTCCAATAAAGCATGGAATAATTGCAATTTCATAAAAGAATTTTCTTCTCGCTTTTAGTTTGTAAACTTTTCGATACGAGTAAGCAAACAACAAAAATGGGCGCACAATAAAAAATGTTGATGCCGCCATTACTATTACCATAAAACCGGCAATCATAAATGCAATTGGCGGTTTTATGTAAAGCCATGCAATGGTAAATGTAAAGTCTATGGCAAATGGCGAATGGTAATCACTAACGCCAAATGCGGCCGACATAAACTGCGCACAAATCATACAAATGCCAATTACATAAGTCCATAAAAAAATCATGCGAACAGGCGTGTCAAAGCGGGTTGTTTGCCTTAGCAATGCCCATGATATTACCGAAGAAACAGCTACAAACACCAAGCCTGACGAATGAATTACAATTGAACTTTTAGGATACCAATCTTTGTACTCCGAAAAGTACCGCACACCATGAAAATATACTGTGTTTTTTATTCCAAACACTTTTGCGCTAAACGATTTTGAAAAAAAATCGCCTATGGTTAAAAAGATATATGCAATGCAAAAACTCATTGCAGAGTTTAATATTCTAAATAGTTTGGTATTCCATTTTTCGCCCGAGTTTGCTATTTCCATTTTCAGCTAAGTTTATTTTCGTGGTCGGTAATTTGCTTTTGCAGCAATAGTTTTGTTGTCATACTTCGTCAGCAAATCTTTTAACGTAACTTTTCCGTCCATTTGCCAGCCAATCCAACTGCCCAAGTTTCCGGGGCTTTCGGCAGGCATGCCCGATGTGGTAGGCCCATCGGTCAAATATCTTTTATGCTCCATAAAACTTTGCGAAAAAATTAAATCTTTTTCGTTCAAATACTGCCACATGGCGTATTCGCTCAGTTTGCACCAGCGCATTTGTTCCGATGTATAGCCTATCAACATACTGTCGGGCGTTTCGGGCAACATCATTTCCATAAAATACAGCTTCTTTCCTTTAGCCACCATTGCTTCTAAAAGTGGAGT
>CAZYXR010000118.1:0-3270 GCA_964650845.1 uncultured Chitinophagaceae bacterium | reverse complement strand
ATACACATCTTCGCCAAAATACAAGCCATACAACACATCTACCGAGTTGGGTACAATATAATTTTTGTTTAGTTTTCGCTGAATGTATTTGGGTATTTCAAGGTAATTATACACAGCATATTTTTCGGTTAAAAACATGTCTAAACTTATTGCAAGTGTTGCAGTATCGTAGGTTACAGCTCCATAGCTAAACTCCGAAATCATTGAAATTACTTTTGGTTGTGGTAGTTCGGGAAAGTAGTATTTAATGTGTTTAAAAGCATCTTGCAAGCCGACCTCTACTATCTTTAAATCAGGATAGTTTTTTTGAACAGTGTTGCTTAAGCCCGCAATGGCCGTATCGCCCAAAAAGTTCAATATGGCTTCTTGCTCGCTGGCACTTGCCTGTGTTGTGTTTTTAAACCCTCCCATCAACTCATTTACATAAAATGAGTAAAATGCACCATACTGATTTTTCAATGCTGCTACTTTGGTAGCGTAGTTTTCGTTGTTGATGCTAAAAAAATCTTGGTCGAAACGTTGAATTTTTACATCAATATCAATGTTTGAAACATCAATCTGTTTGCGCGATTTATTACACTTGCAATCTGTAAAAAGCAGCATAAAACCTGCTGCCACTAAAATAATAAGGGAAATGTTCTTCAATTCCTGAGAAATTTGCTGGCGAAAATATCTTTATCCCGCGTTATTGAAACAACATAATGAAAATAGCTTTAGCACAATTAAATTATCACGTTGGAAATTTTGAAGCCAATACTTCAAAAATTATTCGGGCTGTTAAGGAAGCCGAGGCTGCCGGTGCCGAGCTGGTGGTGTTCAGCGAGTTGTGTGTGTGTGGCTACCCAGCGCGCGATTTTTTGAATTATCCTCACTTTATTACGCAGTGCGAAAATGCCGTTAATGCTATTGCTGCTGCTTCGAGTAGCACAGCAGTGTTGATAGGCGCTCCGGTGCGCAATCCGGTGCTCGATGGAAAAGATTTGTTCAATGCAGCTTTGTTACTGCAACATGGTAAAGTTCAAAAAGTGTTTCATAAAACTTTGTTGCCTACTTACGATGTGTTTGACGAGTACAGATATTTTGAGCCCAATGGCACTTTTGAAATTCTTGAATTGAACGGCAAAAAAATTGCTGTAACTATTTGCGAAGATATTTGGAACGTAGGCAACGAAAATCCGCTTTACAAGCTATCTCCAATGGATATGCTTATGCAGCATCAGCCCGAAATAATCGTCAATCTTTCAGCTTCTCCTTTTTCGCATATTCAACACCGCGAGCGACTAAAGGTCTTACAGGCAAATGTGGAGCGATATAAAATTCCATTGGTGTATGTAAATCAAGTAGGCGCGCAAACCGAATTGATTTTTGATGGAGGAAGCATGGTGATGAATGAAGCAGGCAAAGTGCTATGCCGCTTACCTTTTTTTGAAGAAAAGACAGAGATTATAGACATGACATGCGAAACGCAAAATGCGATTCACGCCATGCAGGAAAATCTTTCAACTCCTATCTCACATCTCGCTTCTATCTACAACGCCTTGGTGCTTGGCATTCGCGATTATTTTTCAAAGTTAGGTTTCAAAAAAGCAATTCTTGGGCTTAGTGGTGGCATTGATTCTGCGCTTGTGCTTTGCCTGGCTGTAGATGCATTGGGTAAAGAAAATGTGATGAGCATTTTGTTGCCATCCGAGTTTTCTTCGCAACACTCTATTGACGACTCCTTGGCTTTGTTGAAAAATTTGCATTCGCCCTACGAAATTGTTTCGATAAAAAATGCCTACAACGCTTTTGAAGAAACTATGCAGCCCTATTTTCTCGATTTGCCTTTTAATGTAGCCGAAGAGAATATTCAATCTCGTTCGCGAGCAGTTATTTTAATGGCTTTCGGCAATAAATTTGGTTACATACTTTTAAACACAACCAATAAAAGCGAAGCTGCAGTAGGTTATGGAACTTTATATGGCGATATGTGTGGCGGCATCAGTGTTTTGGGCGATGTTTACAAAACTCAAGTGTATGAACTGGCAAATTATATCAACCGCAATGGCGAAATAATTCCGCAAAATATTATCACCAAAGCCCCATCGGCCGAGCTGCGCCCCAATCAAAAAGATAGCGATTCTTTGCCCGAGTATGATGTGTTAGATAAAATTCTACATGCTTATATTGAACAGCACAGAGGTGTTGATGAAATTGTTCAAGAAGGTTTTGATGAAGCATTGGTGAAAAGGGTTTTAAAGATGGTGAATATGAATGAATGGAAGCGTTTCCAAGCACCTCCGGTGTTGCGCATTTCTCCAAAATCTTTTGGCATTGGTCGCAGAATGCCTATTGAAGGAAAATACTTAGGGTAAACAATAAAGTATAATCGGTATGTCATCAATTTTAATAAAAAATATTCGCTCGTTGCAAATGGTTTTGCCGCAAGAAAAAACCATGCTTCGCGGCAGTGAGATGAAACAAACTTACAGCATCGAAAATGCTTTTGTTTTGGTAGATGATGGCATTATTAAATCTTTTGGCAGCAATGCTCAAGCTCCCGAAAATGCCGATGAAATTATTGATGCCACTGCCAGGTTTGTGTTGCCGGCTTGGTGCGATTCGCACACGCATTTAGTGTATGCCGGCAGCCGCGAAGCAGAGTTTGTAGATAAAATAAATGGCTTGAGTTATGAAGAAATTGCAAAGCGTGGTGGTGGAATATTAAACTCGGCAACACGCCTGAACGAAACCAGCGAAGCGGAACTTGTTGAAGCAGCTTTGGCACGCTTAGATGAAATTAGAAAAATTGGCACCGCAGCCGTTGAAATAAAAAGCGGCTATGGTTTAACACTGCAAGGCGAGTTGAAAATGTTGCGTGTTATCAGGCAGCTAAAATCGCAATCGCCATTAACTATCAAATCCACTTTTTTGGGTGCGCACACTTATCCTGCTGCTTTCAAAAACAATCACGAAGGCTACATTAAAATGCTTGTTGATGAAATGCTGCCGGCCATTGCTGCCGAAGGGCTTGCCGATTTCATTGATGTGTTTTGCGACAAAGGATTTTTTTCGCCCGATGAAACTGCGCGCATTTTAGCAGCCGGAGTAAAACATGGTTTAGTGCCAAAGCTTCATGCCAACGAATTGGGCGAAACCGGAGGAATAGAAACTGGTGTTGAATTTAATGCCCGTTCTGTCGATCACTTAGAGCACACATCCGATTACCACATCAACCTATTGAATACAAGCCGCACCATGCCGGTGCTTTTGCCCTCTACTGCTTTCTTT
>CAZYXR010000117.1:6640-6930 GCA_964650845.1 uncultured Chitinophagaceae bacterium | reverse complement strand
GTAGATTTTTACACCAACCATCGCGAATATGTAATGCGCAACAACATCAAAAAAGAGAAAAACAAATACTCGTGGAAAACAATGACAGAGAATATTTTTGCGTTGATGAAATAGCAACCCCCACAGTTTCATCATAAAGTTGTTTATACTTTCGTTCGAGGTTACTTCGCCCTGCAAGCTACGCTCGAAATTACACCAATGTTTTGCGCAAACACTTGCCGTTATCGCGAACCTCTACAAAAGTGAAGCAATTTGAAAAATCAAAACCGTTTCTGTTCAATTGTCAATAA
>CAZYXR010000117.1:6407-6630 GCA_964650845.1 uncultured Chitinophagaceae bacterium | reverse complement strand
CGGGCTAAAGCCCGCCTTTTTTATTGACAAAATCAGTACAAACTAACTTTATGGCTTCATCAATTTAAACTGTTTGCTGAAGCCATTTGCAGTAAGCTGAATGATATAATTGCCCGCAGCAATACTGCCACAGTTTACCGTATTCATTGCACCATTTTCCACATGCTGCGCTGCAAGCAAACTTCCATTCAACGAAAAAACTTCTACTTTATAGTTGTCGAAT
>CAZYXR010000117.1:0-6397 GCA_964650845.1 uncultured Chitinophagaceae bacterium | reverse complement strand
ACGATACCATCAAATTACTTTCATTGAACCACACTTTTGCATTTGCATTATCTAACTCGTTGATTGCATTTGCTTCTTCTACAACAAAAGCTACTTCGGCAGAAGTAACCGTATCATTAACTGCATTTACCGAGCGGCAAATTACATAAGCCGTACCCGCACCTAAAAACACTGGACTGATAGTTGGCATCAATTCTTTAGGGCTGAAAGCATTGTAAAAAGCACCGCTATTGAAAGTAACAAACCACTCGCGACCACTTGCCACCTGTGTTTCGGATACCGATAAAGTAGTTGCCGGCACACCCACTTGCGCTACTTGTTGCGCAGAAGGTGAAATGCTATTGCTAAAAGGAATTACCTCAACTGCGCTGCTTGCTGTGCCTGTTGCCGCTGGATCGGTTGCTACAACCCTAATTTTATATCCTGCGCTGCCACCAATGTTGTTAGGCGCAGTTACAGATACTGGCGAAATGGCGCTGCCATTTAAGCTGCCTATGGTTGTTGGATTAGCAAAGTTTCCATTTGCATCCGAAAGTTCGGCAGTAAACACATTACCGGCATTGAAAATAATATCGGAAGTAAAGCTAACCGTGCCTTGTGCATTTGCCTTTGGCGAAATTAAAAACGGAGAACCTGTAACACTTGTGGTTGTAAGTTGCGTTCCGTTGGTTACTTCAAACTCTACTGCATTGGAAACTGCTGTATCGTTATACATATTTCTCGACACACACACCACAAAGTAAGTGCCCGGTGTGGCAAATACTGGTATATAAGTTGCATTAGTTTCGTTTGGCGAAAAAGGTTGAAACGGCCCTGCTGCAGATGCGCCAAACTTCCATGTTCTACCAGTAGCATTTTGCGATTCATTTACTGTAAGAAAATTTCCGGCTGTGCTATGCTGAATGGTTTGCTTTGAAGCAGAAGTAACCGAATTGCTGAATTGATCAACCTGTAAATCGCTACCATTATCACCTCCCAAAATTGCCGGATTACTACCAATTACACGCACTCTATATCCTAAACCAGAAGGGGTAGTATTAGCAACAGTAGCATTGATGTTACCGCTGGTAGTTGCTGGAGTAGAGCCTATTGTAACTGGTGTTGCAAACGAACCATTTGCATCGCTCAATTGCGCTGTAAATGTATTGCCTCCGTTAAAACTTCCACCAGTAACAGTGTAGCTAACTACTACATTCTTGTTTGGTGCATTTGGGCTAAAATCGATTGGAAAATTAGTAACACCTGTTGTTTGCAACGTAACGCTGCCAACCGAAACTATCACTTCGTTGCTGGTTACCACCACTCCGCTTATGGTGCTTTGGCAAACTACATAATATGTTCCTGATGTTGCAAACTGAGGTGTGTAATTTAAACCTGTTTGTGTGGGCGCAAACGACTGATAATTGCTACCCGATGTAGTTGTAAATTTCCACTCGCGAGTAGTGCCAACTGGGGTTTCGGCAACGCTTAGCTGAGTACCGGCAGTATTAACCAAAATGCTCTGAGGCGAAGCCGGAGCAACACTGTTTTTCACAACATTCACTTGCACTTCGTTGCTACGCGATACTGTGCCACCTGGGTAGGTAGTTTCGCACACTAAGAAGTACGTACCAGAGTTGGCAAAACTTGGTGTAAAAGTTGTGCCGGTTGCTACAGGCGCAAACGATTGATAATTGCTACCTGATGTAGTGGTGTACTTCCACTCGCGAGCGGTAGCACCGCTGGTTGCGGTAACTGTAAGTTGATTACCATTTGTGTTTGCTGCAATTGTTTGAGTCGTATTTGGCGCAATGCTTGAACTTACCAATACAATACTTACATCTGTAGCATCTGGCGTTGCTGTCAATGCAGGATTGCTCGACTGCACTCTCACTTTATAAACCGAACCGGTAGCAGTGCCTGCGGGAATAACACCAGCAACAGTAGCACTTGTAGTAGTTAAAGCAGTGCCTAAGCTAACTGGCGTTCCGAATGTTCCACTTACAGGGCTTAACTCGGCAGTAACAACATTGCCTGCATTGTAAGTTCCGGTTAAAGCAAAGGGAACATTTATAGTTGCACCCGTAGAACTTGAAACATAATAAGGTCCTGCATTTACGGTGCCTGTGGCAATAGTTGGGTTGTAAATTGCTTCAAAATCATCTAACCACATAGTACTGCCGTTGTTGCCTCCCGTTTGCGCACCACTGCTTGTAGTAGTGATTAAAATATATTGTGGTGTGCGATTGTCCACATAAGTAAATGGCAAAGAAATTCTTGTCCAGTTTGAAATAGTTTTATTCGAAGCGGCTGAATTATTCCATGCTGCTCTTGCAATAATGTTTTGTGTGCTATCAGGGTGATTGCCTCCAACTGGCGCTTCGGGTGCATAAGCAAAGCCAACATGCAGACGTGCTTCCACCCTTGCATAGTCGCTTCCCTGAGGCGAGTATTTAATCCAGAAAACAATACTATCGGGTCTGCCGGTAAAAGACATTCTTTTTGCAGGGTCGGTCGCTATTGTTCTGATGTAACCTTCACTCTTTTGTGTGCTAGGGGCTTCCACGTTTCCTGTGGTTAACGAGCCATTAACTACAACTATGCCAAATGCCATACCTGTTTTAACTTGGGCACAGTATGAACCTGAATGCGCATTTCCGGCTCTCTCGCAGGTTTTGGGACCGTTAGGAGCCTGCCCACCGCCTGTTTTATTACTGTTCCATTGAAGAGGCTCTTCAGTATTTGAACCAACATTTTCCCAATCTTCAAAGCTGGCATTGCCTAATTGTGTTTGCGAAAAAGTAACTGCCGCAAAAACAAGGGCAGCAAAAAGTGAATAGATTCTTTTATTCATATACGTCTATTTTGTGGTGGCAAAGAATGAGGTTTATGAACTGAGAAACAAAGCCAACAAGTCCAAAGTTGTGGATAAAGACCTTTACATTTCACCTTAATACAACAAAAGGAATCGTTTTAACAAAAACGCTTTCTTTTCCATTCAATCGTGAAGAAACCTCGTTAGCCAAAAATCTTTTCAATAAAATGATTTTCAAATTTTCGGTTTGGGTCTAATTCATTTTTTACTTGCGCAAAATCATCAATTTTTGGGTGCTGCTGCCTAAGGTAATTTTTATCTAAGCTAAATTCTTTGCCCCAATGTGGTCGGCCACCATGCTTTTGTGCAAAAACTTCAAACTGCGGCAAAATATCGTTCCACTTTTCGTGATTGTAAGCATACAAACCCAACCAAATTGAACTGCGCTGATAAGATGCACTAAGCCAAAAATTATCGGCTTTTGTAAATCGTATTTCTTGTATAAAGTTCAAGCGAAAATCGTTTTCGGTAAGCAGTTGCTTATAGGCTTTCAAAATTTCTTTTGCATTTTTTCTATCAAAAGCCCACTCTGTTTCTCGATGTAAAGGAGGCTCGGGAACAATAAAAACCTTGTAACTCTTTTCGATTCTGTTGAGCGGTTTACGCAAATCCCAAATAAGTAACTCGTTTATTGCCTTCGACAATGCCGGTAAAATTTTGCCTATAAAAACAAGGCTTCTATACACATAAACCGAAAGCAATTTATCTCTTACAAACTGGCGTATTGGGGAGTCGTTGCAAGGTTCGTGGGTTCTTTTGTATCGGTACACTACTACCTTTTTTGTTGGCGGCAACCACCACATTTTAAAATGGTCGTTGTTGTCGATATACGCATCTATGTTTTCAATTACTTCATCAAAGTCGATAGTTTCGGTGCGGTCGTGCAGGTTAAATGCTTCTGTTGCCTGCAAAGTAATTTCTGACACTATGCCCAACGCTCCCAAATTTACCACGCAAGCGTCAAACAAGTTTTCATCCTTGTTTTTACTGATACTAATTTTTTCGCCATCGGCTTTTATCAAATCGAATGACACTATTTGTGCCGCTAATATTGAAAAATTGATGCCTGTACCGTGGGTTCCGGTGGAAATTGCCCCTGCCAAAGATTGCCGATCTATAGAACCCAAATTCACTAATGCCAATCCTGCATCGTCCAATTGCTCGTTTAGCTGCCAAAGCTTTATTCCTGCTTGTACGGTTACAGTCTTCGCACTTTTATCAATGTGTAAAATCTTATTGTACTTATCAAGATTTATTAGCGCGTCATTGATGCAACAAACATCAGACCAAGAATGCCCCGAGCCAACCATTCTAACTTTTTCGTGCTTACGAACAATCTCTATTATATCTGCTTCGTGCTCGGGTTGATAGAAGTTTGAAACAGTGAACCGAACATTACTTGCCCAGTTTTTGAATAGATGATTTTTGAGAATTTTCATATCAGTTTTTCTTTATAGAATCTGCTAATGACACACCATATTAAACAAAATACCCTGACGAGAAAAAAATCTTGTCAGGGTATTGAAAAAACAAAAGTTGATGCTGTTGTTACAAACTCCAATATTCGTAGGCCGAAACCTTATGGCGCAATATTCCTTTTACATCCACTACAATACCATCGGGTTTTAAAATTTTCGCAAAATCGGCATCACCTAAATCGCTGAACTGATCGTGATTTACCGCTACAATTACTGCATCATAATCGGCACCCGGCTCTTTCACCAAATTGATGTTGTATTCGTGATGAAAATCTTCGTGGTCGGCAAATGGATCGGTAATATCTACATTCACCGAAAAGCCATAGAGTGCATTAATTACATCTACAACTTTGCTATTGCGAATGTCGCTCACGTTCTCTTTAAAAGTAGCACCCATTACCAACACACGGGTTTGGGCAATTTGTCTGTTTCTCTTGATTAACTGCTGCACCAATTTTTGAGCAATATAAGCGCCCATTCCATCGTTAATTTTTCGACCCGAAAGAATTACCTCGGGTGTGTATCCAAGCTCAGTGGCTTTGTAAGTAAGGTAGTACGGATCTACACCTATACAATGACCGCCAACTAAACCCGGAAAAAATTTCAGGAAGTTCCATTTTGTTCCTGCGGCCTCCAGCACTTCGTAAGTATTGATTCCCATTAAATCGAAAATGCGCGAAAGCTCATTCATCAATGCAATATTCAAATCGCGCTGTGTGTTTTCAATAATTTTTGCCGCTTCAGCCACCTTTATAGAACTTGCGCGGTGCACGCCCGCTTTTACAACTATTTCATACGTTCGTGCAATCACATCCAAACTTTCGGCATCGTTGCCCGATACTACTTTCACAATGTTTGGAAGTGTATGTTGCTTATCGCCCGGGTTGATTCTTTCGGGCGAGTAACCCAGCTTGAAATCAACGCCCATTTTCAACCCCGAAACCCTTTCAATTACTGGCAAGCAATCATCTTCGGTACAACCCGGATACACCGTAGATTCAAACACTACGTAATCGCCTTTTTTAATTACTTTACCAATGGTTTCAGAAGCAGCAAGTACGGGTTTTAAATCGGGTACGTTGTGCGAATCTACCGGGGTAGGAACTGCTACAATAAAGAAGTTGGCTTCTTTTAAGTCATCAAGATTTGCTGTAAAAAGTATGTCGCGGTTTTCAAACTCGCTGCTATCCAATTCCTCGCTTGGGTCAATGCCATTTTTCATCATATCCACACGCTTTTGGCTAATGTCGAACCCGATTACAGAAACGGTTTTTGCAAATTCTAATGCTATTGGCAATCCCACATATCCAAGCCCTATTAACGCTAACTTCTTTTCCTTATTAAGTAACTGCTCTACCATATTTATTTTATTATTTTAATTTCTTTAAATTGGTTGTTTCTATGTCATTTAACCTTTTACCTTTTTTACTACTCCAGCGTTCAACTCATATTGCTCTTTACTTTCTTCACATACTGCAATGCCGTTTTTATCGAAGTTAAGACGGTGTCCAAATTCACTCATCCATCCAATTTGTTTAGCAGGGTTGCCCACCACTAATGCGTAAGCCGGAACATGTTTAGTAACAACTGCACCGGCCCCGATAAAAGCAAACTCGCCTATATCGTGTCCACAAACAATTGTTGCATTTGCACCTATTGAAGCTCCGCGCTTTACTATCGTTTTAGCATATTGCCCTCTGCGGTTTACGGCACTGCGCGGGTTAGTAACATTGGTAAACACCATTGATGGGCCAAGAAAAACATCATCTTCGCAAACCACACCTGTGTATAACGAAACATTGTTTTGCACCTTTACATTATTGCCCAACACTACCTCTGGACTAATAACAACATTCTGCCCAATATTGCAATTTTCGCCTAAGGTACAATTAGGCATAATGTGACTGAAATGCCATATTTTAGTACCCCTTCCGATGTTGCAGCCTTCGTCAATTATTGCCGTTTCGTGGGCGTAAAAATCTCTTTCGGCATTCATTCATTCAAATTTGTGGCGCGAATCAAATAAAATTTCTTTGGGTAATTGCTTAAAGTATTCGTAGGTAAT
>CAZYXR010000116.1:1130-7108 GCA_964650845.1 uncultured Chitinophagaceae bacterium | reverse complement strand
CCAAGGTGTTGTAGCGTTAGATGCCTTTACAGAAAATGTATTGCGCGAAGTGGCAGCTTTTGAATAACTATTGAAGCAGATAAGCTTTTAGTAACTCGTAATGGGCTTTCATTTTTGTTGCCACTTTTTCTTTAGTAGCTAAAGTAGCCAACTCGTGTGGAATAACCGGAGGAACACCTATTGCATCTTCCACAACGTTATCGAATTTAGCAGGGTGTGCCGTTTCAAAGAAAACACCAACCACATCAGGATTCGACTGCTGATGCTTAGCGATTGCTGCGTATGCAACAGCACCGTGTGGGTCTAACACATAGTTATATTTTTGCGCAACGGCTTTCATTGTTGCTCGTGTTTCATCATCGCTAAAAGAATAGCCAACAATGTTTTTCCGAACCAGTTCTAAGTTATCATCATACAAAGCCATTATACGGCTAAAGTTGCTTGGATTGCCTACATCCATTGCATTAGAAATGGTTTGAAGAGAGGTTCTTGGAACAAAATTGCCGCTCGAAAGATACTGCGGAACAACATCGTTTGCATTTGTGGCTGCAATAAATTGATGAATGGGCAAACCCATTTTTTTTGCAAATAACCCGGCAGTAAGATTCCCGAAATTTCCACTTGGTACACTTACAGCAATCTTTGCGCTTCCGCATTTGGCAACACACTGTGCATAAGCCCAGAAATAATAAAACGATTGGGGAATCAACCTTGCTAGGTTGATGGAATTGGCGGAAGCGAGATTAACTTTTGCCTGCAAACTTTTATCTGCAAATGCTTGCTTAACCAGATGTTGACAATCGTCAAAAGTGCCATCAATTTCTAATGCATTGATGTTGCCACCTAATGTAGTCAATTGCTTTTCTTGCAATAAACTTACCTTTCCACTTGGATAAAGTATTGTAACATTTACATTTGGTACATTCCAAAAAGCATTAGCCACAGCACTACCTGTATCGCCCGATGTAGCAACCAAAATATGTATTTGCCTATTCTCATCTTTAAGAAAACGAGCGAAAAGTCTTGCCATAAACCTTGCGCCAATATCTTTGAAAGCGAACGTAGGCCCGTGAAACAATTCGAGGCAATAAACATTGCTTTGTAGCTGCACTAATGGAATTTCAAAATTCAGCGTATCGGTAATAATGCTTTGAATTTCTGCATCGCTTACCTCTTCGCTCAAAAAAAGTTGTGCTACTTCAAATGCAATTTCGTGTAACGAGCGTTGGCTAATATTTTCAATAAAAGAAGGTTTCAATTGCGGAATTTGCATGGGCATAAATAGCCCGCTGTTTCCTTGAATACCAGTAAGAGTAGCTTCTTTTAGTGAAACAAGTTTGCTTTTATCGTTGAGGTTGAAATACTTCAAAACTATATGAATGAAAAGATGAATTGAATAGATGTAGTTGGCAAAATATGCTTTATAATTTTTCGACTTTTTCTAACACATCCTGAATCATTTTTTGAATAGCCGCGTTAGGGTTTTTACTGAATGTATTATCAATTCTGTTCACCAAAATAGCATTGAACGAAATACAGTTGTGCCCCAACAAGCTACCTAAAGCATAAATGCCGGAAGTCTCCATTTCGAAGTTGCTCAAGCACCTATCATCATGTTTGAAACTTGCGAGTGTTTTTACAAAATTACCAAACCAAGGATTGATGCGTAAATGACGACCCTGCGGGGCGTAAAAACCGGGCGAAGTAACTGTAATCCCCTTTTGATATTCATCAAATCGTTTTAGCAATTTGGGTGAGGCTGCGGCAGTATAAGTGGTAATAAAAGTTTCGTGCTCTTCGAGATATTCATCAATTGCATTTTGCAATCCATCAATGTATTCATCTTCCATATAATCGTTGGGATAAAAGAACATGGTAGTGTCTAACCCAATGGCGTATTCTGATACCAACACACTATCTAAAGCTACGTTTTTTTGTAGTGCGCCCGAAGTGCCCAAGCGAATAATGTTTAATGAAGTTATATCGTCTTTAATTTTTCGGGTTTCAAAATCAATGTTTACTAAAGCATCTAATTCGTTCAACACAATATCAACGTTATCGGTACCCATACCGGTAGAAATAACCGACACTCGCTTTTTACCCAACATGCCAGTATGAGTAACCAATTCTCTGTGGCTGCGGGTTAGTTCAATGCTATCAAAATGCTTACTTACCTCCGCTACCCTATCGGGATCGCCAACGGTGAAAATTGTTTTGGCAATTTCACCTGGTTTTAAATGCAGGTGATAAACACTTCCATCTTGGTTTATTATCAATTCAGAATCTTTCAGCATAACCTTTTAGCTTTTCGTAGCAAGGTTAGTGAATTATAGCAGAGTAATTTTACAATGTTGCCAATTGCTGCACCGGCAGTGTATTGCTCGCATAAATTTCAATATGAATTGTGAGCGCAATTATGGAATTTTCTACATGCTACATCTAAGAAACATTCTTTCACTATAAAATTATTTCATCATGAAAAAAGTAACATCAATAGCAACACTATGCGTGTTGTTGTTTTCGGCAGCAGCGGCTTTGGCACTATTTCAACCATCAAAAACAAAAGCAATTATTAAAGGAAAAGTAACTGACAAAAACGGAATAGTTGTAATGGGAGCAGCTATTGAAATAATAGATGCATCGGGCAAGGTAAAAGGCGCGACAACACAAACAGATGCGAATGGAAACTACAAACTTGGCAACCTGAATGCGGGCAATTACAATTTGCGATGCCGCCTTGTTGGATACAAAACAGAAACCCGAAAAAACATAGTTGTAAAAAATGATTCGGCAACAGTTGTAGTAGATTTTATTGTAACTGCTGCTACGGAAACAGAAGCAAGCGAAACAGTTGCTACAAAACAAAAAAACAAGCCTAAGCAAATAGCACCAAGTGGCATAACTTTTGTTCAAGAAGCTGTGGACGCTTATCACCGTGCCTTTGGTGGTGGCATGTATAAAAAAGAGAATAACACACTCCATCAATACGGCAACGAAGGAAGCCTACGTGCGATGCCGGCACCGATAGATGATAGCGGAAGAAAACGTGAAGATGAATTCAATACAACCGACTACAATCTGATAGTTGAAAATGAATTTCAACGAGTACATGAAAAACCTCTTTCTACACTAAGCATTGATGTGGATGTGGCTTCGTATAGCATGGTGCGCAGTTACTTGAACAATGGGCAGCTACCACCAAAAGATGCAGTGCGTATTGAAGAACTTATCAATTACTTTACATACAATTATCCGCAACCAAAAGGTAATGTGCCTTTTGCTGTTTCGTCAGAAATGAGCGATTGCCCGTGGAATACAAAACACAAATTGCTGCATGTAGGCATCAGCGGCAAAGAGATTGAGAAACAAAATTTACCTCCATCGAACCTTGTATTTTTAATTGATGTAAGTGGCTCTATGCAAGGACCAACACGACTTGGCTTGGTAAAACAATCGCTGCGAATGCTGGTAAACGAACTGAACGAAAAAGACCACATTGCAATGGTGGTGTATGCCGGAGCAAGCGGAGTGATTTTGCCTTCAACCTCATGTGCATACAAAGACAAAATACTGGACGCTCTTGAGAAGCTGGAAGCTGGCGGCAGCACAGCCGGAGCAGCAGGTATAGAATTAGCATACAAAACAGCCAAAGAACATTTTTTACCCAATGGAAACAACCGTGTAATTCTATGTACCGATGGCGACTTTAACGTAGGCATTTCGAGCGATGCCGAATTGATAAGACTGATAGAACAAAAACGCGAACAAGGCACATTCTTATCGGTGCTTGGCTATGGCATGGGCAACTATAAAGACAACAAAATGGAACAGCTTGCAGATAAAGGCAATGGCAACTACGCATACATTGACAACATCATGGAAGCAAACAAAGTGCTGGTACAACAAATGGGAGCAACATTGCACACAATAGCCAAAGACGTAAAAATTCAAATTGAATTTAACCCCGAAAAAGTGAAGGGCTATCGCCTGATAGGCTACGAAAACAGGCTGCTTGCCGACCGCGATTTTAATGATGATACGAAAGATGCAGGCGAAATTGGTGCAGGTACCGGAGTTACAGCTTTGTATGAAATTGTTACAGATGAGAATGAACTGAAAAGTTTAGCTACCACCGACAAACTGAAGTATCAACAAACTAAAGAGCCATTAGTAACAAACAGGAGCAACGAATGGCTGAATATTAAAATACGCTACAAAGAACCACAAGGCACAACAAGCAAACTGATAGAAAACCCGGTGAACGATAAAGGCACTTTGCTCGCAAATACTTCCGACAATTTTAAGTTTTCGGCTGCGGTAGCATCGTTTGGGATGTTGCTGCGCGATTCAAAATACAAAGGGGATTTTGATTTTGACAAAGTAATTGCGTTAGCAAAATCTGCAAAAGGGAAAGATGACGAAGGTTATCGTGCAGAATTTATTCGCCTGAGCCAAATAGCTAAAAGCGTAGGCGAAGTGAGTAAAAAGTAAAATTCAGTTTCTGTTTTGTTCAATGCCATTGCCTAGTGCAATGGCATTGTTGTTTACAGTAAAAAATTTACTCGAAACCAAAGGCAGATGTAATGACACCGGCTTTGAACTTTTGCAGAGAATCGCCATTGAATGAATAGCGGTAAACAGTTGATGCCTGCACGTAATCGTGTGCATCGCTTATATACACATCGGCATTTGCAGGATCAATATCCATAGTATAAATATTTCTTGCGCTGCCAGCAATAAATACAGTTGCTGCTGCAACTGATGAGTTAAAAGGCATTTGATACACATCGCCATCGCGCCACAAAAGGCGATTATTTTTTGCATCTAAACGAAGCAAACCAGGGCTTTTGCCCGAGGCAAACTCCATAGTTGCATCTATTGATTTTGTGGTAGTATTTATTTTTACGAGCGAGGCATTTTTGCTAAGTGCAGCATCGGCACTGCAAAGAACATATAGCGCATTACCACTAAGCACTAAGCTGTTTGGCTCGGTAGGAAGTGTGATGGTGTTTACAGTTTTTTTTGTAGAAGTATTTACTACCAACACATTTGCCACATAAGCATCATTGAGCCTGGTGCGTTGTGCAATAAACAATTCGTTGCCATTGGCTGCAATCTGCTCGGTCCAGCCGGTGGTGGAAATAGTATCGAGCAAAGTTTTGGTGGCCGGATTGATGAGCCAAATTCGCTTTGCATACAACTCGGTTACATAAGCTAAATCGTCTTTTACAAAATGTAAGAATCGCGGTGAACTGTTTGGAATGTTTATAGCCCCTACTTCGAGAAATGTTTTTTTATCGAGCACTACAATTTTGCCGGAGTTGTTTACCACTACATAAGCAAAACTACCGTTAAAGCTGATGCTTTGACCAACATCGCCTAATGATTTTGCATTTGCAGTTTTGTAAACATCATTGAAAATTTGTTGCGAATCGGGCACATAAACGTCAAGCGAGGCATTGCCAAAGTTGAACAGCCCTTCGTTTAGTATCCAAACTTTTTGTGTTTTCGCATCGGGCAGTTGATTCTTTTTTGTTGGTTCTTTTTCGCAAGAAGAAAAGAAGAAAGCAAGCAACAAACTGTATGTGGCAGATAGCAAACTTGTTCTTTTAAAATATAGGTTGAATTGCATTTTACTTTACTTTAAATTGAATAATACGGTGCCTTCAAAATTGCGACCGGGCATGGCGCGTTGTGCTACATCTTGGTAACGGATATTAGTAATGTTATTGACTCTAAAAGCCAACTTAATAGAAGATGATTTAATGGAAAATTCTTTACTGAGTTCTATATCGAGCAGATAGTATGTGGGCAAAAAATCTTGATTATCGGTGCTAACGAAACGAATGCCAGTGTAGCGAAAAACAGGAGAAAGAATAAAGTTGCGGTAACCAATATTAAGCCCTGTGGAAAGGCGATTGCGGGGTACATAAATCAGTTGCTTGCCTATTGCTTCACTGGCTGCGTTGCTGGCAGAA
>CAZYXR010000116.1:0-1120 GCA_964650845.1 uncultured Chitinophagaceae bacterium | reverse complement strand
GTGTGGCAAGGGTGTAAGCGTAGCTAAGTGAATGGCGCAAGGTGAAGTGTTTAATAATGGTAGCTGGCAATGAAAACGTGGTGTTGATTTCGGCACCGCGAGCAAAAACAGCTTTAAGATTTTGAGGAGTCCATCGGCCATTTACATCGGGTGTCCATTGAATTTGTTGTTGCACAAATGTGTAGTAGTTGCTAAGAGAGAGTGAGAGCCACTTATCGAATTTATAATTGATGGTTAGTTCGGTGTTCCAACTGTCTTCGGGTTTAAGGTTTGTATTGCCGCTTTGTTTCCAAAACAAATCGTTCATTGTGGGGAAGCGAAAACTTCGTTTGCCGGTAAGCTCTAATGCAAGGTGATGTTGGGCAAACCACCTTCCATAACCAATAGCCATGTAGGGCATAAAAGGTGAAAAGGTTGTGTTCATAGTTTCTTGGCGGGCACCAAACTGTATTAAAACACCTTGTTTAAAAAAATAGGATGCTTTTGCAGAGATGGCTGCAAGCCCGCGTTGCTGCATAGCTTGATAACCTTGGGAGTTTGCTTTTTCGTAATCGGCAGAGAGGTTTCCATCAATAGTAAAGCGTTTGATTTTGTACTGAAGATTTAGTGTGTTGCGCAGGGCGTGTGTATGGCTTTGGTCATCGGAAAGAAGTTGAGGGTTGATATAGCGCAGCTTTTCGTTGAGGTAAGCGGCAGTAAAATTGAGTGAAAGATTGCGCAGTTGCCATTTCCATTGCAGCATTGTGCGCAAGGCGTGGTCGTGTTGCTTTGCGGTGCTGGATTGCTGATGAAGGGTGGCGGGAATTTGCCGCAGGGCTTTATTCCACCAAAAATAGACGGCTAAAGAGTGGTTGTTTTTTAGCTTGAGGTGCAGTTCTTGAAAAACACCAAATTGTAATACGTTGGCATTGGGTTGTTTTTGTGGTGAGCCGTTTTTTTCGAGGGGGAAATTGTTGGTGGCTTTTAATAATGCAACTTTTGTGGCACCTGCAATTTTGCCGTTGCTGTATTGAACATTCATGTTGGTTTCGAGCAGCCCAAAACTGCCGCCCCTAATGGCTCCTACGAAATGGATGCCCGAATCTATTGGCGTGTTATTGAAATTGAGATTGCAGCCGAT
>CAZYXR010000115.1:3720-7125 GCA_964650845.1 uncultured Chitinophagaceae bacterium | reverse complement strand
GATGCAAATTACTAACAGAAACGGCACGGGTCAATCTGCAACAGACGGCTTGCAAATCGGCTTGCCCGCCACAAGCGGAAACAACCTCGAAGCCCAAATCAACCAAAGAGAAAACGACAGGCTTTCTTTATATTCCAACAATGGCGAGCGTGTTCGTATCATGCACACAGGCGCATTAAACAATGGCGTAGCTTTCAACCCGGGCGGCTTGGCAAACAACTTCACCCGCATTGGTATCAGCCACGACCCTGCCACACCAGTTACCCGCCCGTTGAGTTTATTGCATTTGGGCTACAATGTTGCCAATGCCACAAGTAATGACGGCTGGCGTTCATGGATGGATGTAGGTATGTTTGCTTCGCAAGGCAGCGATCATGTATATCTGGGCTTAGACACCTCAAGCAATGGAGCAGATGCGGTGTTGGCATGGGGCGATAATCAGCCCGGACAATCAGGTCCCGACAATTTTAAAATACTATTTACAGCTACAAGCAATCCGGGCTTGGGTCTTCCGGCAGAAGGGCAAAATGGTTTGGAGGGCTTGCGAATGACACCCAATATCACGATTAACGGGTTAAACATAGAAGAAGAAATTTTCACAGGCATTGGTGGCGATGCGGCTAATGGCAATCCGTATGTTGGCAGCAGTGCCAACCCCACCGCAACCTTAGAAGCAAACTCTTGGGGCGCAGTAAGCGATAGTGGCGGCAGCAGCGGGCTTCGCTTTACAGACTTAAACACAGCCTCGCCTACCCGCACCAACCCGGGGCTTGGTGTTTTGGCGGTGGATGCCGAAGGCGATGTGATTTATGTAGAAGCAAACAATGCTCCCGCCATCGGCAACTATTGAGGCTCTACCCAAAACCCGCTCACCAATAATTTTGAAATTCCGCTCAACAACCACAATTACTATTTTACAGGGCAGGGAACCAACCCTGATTCATTCAACATAGGAAGCAGTGTAGCCATTGGCTTAAATTGTGGCGACCCTATACCGCTTGCAAAATTGCATGTATTGCAATCAGTTTCTAATCCATTTCCTGCTGCCCCATTTTTTAATAGCGACCTCGGCATTGCGGGTTTTTTTGAAAACAATGCATTAGGATCTGTTACAGTTGGTGTATTCGCAACTTCTTATGGAGAGGCGGAGTTAAATGTTGGTGGCGCATTTCACGCAACAAGCACTCACACAAATGCAGCACAATCAACTTTAGGCGTAACAGGGATTGCAGAAGACGGCATGGACGAAAACACAGGAGTAATGGGTGAAGCACGTGGAGGCGACTTCAACTTTGGAGTGCGAGGAATAGCGGGACAGGGCACCACAAACTATGCAGTATTTGGTGAGTTAGAGGATACTAGTACCATCGGAAGCCATGATTTTGCAGGTTATTTTAACGGTCCCGTTTTTGCCACACACGGTTATACTACTTCAGATGTAAAACTGAAAAGCAATATCCAAGACCTTAGTAGCAATAATGCACTTGCACTTATCAGCAAATTAAACCCCAAAAGCTATGAATACAGCACAGCAGATTATCCATCCATGCGTTTACCCAAAGGCAATCAATACGGCTTAATTGCACAGGATGTAGAAACAGTGCTGCCCGAATTGGTAAAAGAGGCAGTCCACCCTCCCAAACGAGATAAACAAGGAAAAATTATCTATCCGGAAGTGCCTTTCAAAACGGTTAATTACACCGGTTTTATCCCTGTTTTAATAGGTGCTGTAAAAGAGCAGCAGCACACCATAGATTCGCTTAAAGATGTAATCAACGAACGCTTAACTTCATTAGAAAATCGCTTGAATGGCTGCTGCAATGCGCACAATTACAAAACCGACCCTAATGATGCAAATACCGAAGGCATCAACCGTCAAACAGTAGAATTGAGCAACCTGCAAGCGGTGATACTCGACCAAAATGTACCCAATCCTTTTGCAGAGCAAACCGTTATCGGTTACTTTCTGCCCGATGATGTAAAAGCGGCAGCAATCATTTTCCATGATGGGCAAGGCAGGCAGATAAACCGCGCAGTAATTACCACACGCGGCAAAGGAGAAATCAACGTGTATGCGCAGGATTTAAGCAGTGGGGCTTACACCTACACACTCATCGCTGATGGCAATGTAATAGACACCAAACGCATGGTGAAGCGTTAAACACGATATAACAAAAAGAGGCAGTTTTAACTTTTGAAACTGCCTCTTTTTTGTTTTACTTCACTAAATATTATGCAATAGACTTTTGAGGAAAAACCTGAGCCGTAGAGGCGAAAATATTGCGTCTTTACGATATTGTAACGGTAAAATTATTTCGCTATCATTTCACCACCAGTTGTTTGCTAAAGGTTTCAGCACCAGTATTTACGGTAACAATGTAAACGCCCGATGCATAGCCGCTTAAATCTAAATCGAAGTTGTTGATGCCGTTGTAAAGACGGGTTGATTTTTGGTATGCTACCATGCCTTTAGCATCAATAATGCTAATAGTGGCGTCATATTCGAGTGAAGTGTTTACCACTACACTGCTTGCTTGCTCGGCAGGATTGGGCAAGAGTTGCATCCATTTAATGTTGCCTTTTTCGGCAAGTGCTGCCGAAACGGTGTTGCTGATTTCGGTAGCACCGTCAAAATCAATTTGCTCTAAACGGTAGTAGTAACGGATGCCTGCTATTACATTTTTATCATCGTATTTGTAGTGCTGCATTTCGCTTGTGTTGCCTGCTCCGGCAGTAAACCCAATAGCGGTATAGTCTCTTCCATTGGCGCTGCGTTGAATTTCAAAGCCGGCATTGTTTATTTCGGCTGCGGTAGTCCATTCCACAGCAATGTAGTCGTTATTGATTGCGCGAGCGCTCAATTCGGTTAGTTTAACCGGCAAAGGTTGCCCGCCACCACTGTTGCCACCACCGCTGAATCCGCTAAACACACTCAACCCTGTTCTGCGAGCTGCATTTGTTTGGGGAAAATCGGGCATTAGCGAATGAACGCTTGCTGCCGAGTGGCTGCCTTGGAAGCCCCAGTTGCCACTGTTCCAAGTGCTGCGTTTCAATACGCGCAATTCATTAGGCGTAGCTGCTAATTCATCTATGTTGTTGGCATTCATAAATGGTGCGCTAAACTGAATGTTGTATGGTAGTGAGCCGCCATCATACGCTACATGCCACAGGTAATCGCCTTTTACATCTACCCAGTTGCCGGTGCTTGCGCCATCTTCTACCGCACTGCTGTGGTTGCCATATTCTTTTCCGGTAAGGCCAACGTTTGCAGTGTCGGGGTCGTTGTCGTAAAATGTAGCAGTTATGTATTGGTTGTTGCCTGTGCCATCTAATACTTCTACCGTAACTGGCGTAAAATATCCCTCATCGGCAGCTCCGTGTTTGCCCACAGCATCTACCATCCCC
>CAZYXR010000115.1:1475-3710 GCA_964650845.1 uncultured Chitinophagaceae bacterium | reverse complement strand
ATTGGGAATAGGTATCTTGCCGAAGCATTGCCCAATTTTCTTTTCAGCATTCCTTGAAAAAACGCATCGTTGGTATTGCCATTGTTGCGTATTACAATGTTGCTATCGGCACGCTGCATGGTAATGGTTTTGTACCGTACACCAGTTTCTACATCGCTGCCCTCGCTAAGCAATTTGCCTTGTTTTAAATGAAGGAAGTTACTGATGTCAATATCGGTTGTTAAGTGTGCTCTGTTGTTGGTGCCTCCAGCAGTTTTGTCTATTTGTAAGTTTGAAATAATGCCGGGTTGTGCTCCGTTGTTACGAATTTCAATCAACTGCTCCACAGGGCCGTTTATTTTTATTTGTGCGCTATCTGAGTGTGAAACTGTGGTATAAATCAACTTGCCGAAAAGTTTTAAATCTCCTTTTACGGTCATGTTGCGCCATGTCATTTTTACAACACTCGAACTGTTTTTTGAAATGAAATCATTGGCAATGTTTAAATGCGATTTAGCTTCAACTGTATCGGTGGTTACAATCAAATTGCAGATGCTTCCGCTATCCATTCTTACTTGTCTTGTACCTGTTCCGCTTAAATATACTGCGCCAGTAATTTCTTCGCTTGCAAATGTTTGAGAGCAATCGTTGAAGCCGCTGTAAATAGTGGCATTGCCCAGTAATCGTATGCTTTTGGCAATATGGAAGTTGCTGTTATCTAAATTTACAACCGAGCCGTGTTTCACAATTAGTTTTGCTACTTTAAAACTATCAGATAATAACCATGGGATGTTTTTGGTATCCACTTGTACATTGATGGTATCGTTGCCATAAAACGGTGGTGCTTCGTAGTTGCGCCAATTTGGAGTGCCATTTGTGTATTCTGTTTCGCGCCCATACCACACATACGTTTTGCCAAACTCATCTGCGCCAATACTTGGATACTTTTCTAATTGGCGATAAACGCCATCAAAATCTTCGGTAATAGCTGTTAACTTGTTTCCGGCCTCGATGTTTGGAGAAATGTCTTGAATGTGTAAATCGGTTGTCGAAATATATTCAGGTACAACACTTATTGAATTGTTGTCTTGGTTAGGCGAAAATATTCTCTGCCAGTCAGTCAGTGTGGTTTCGTTTCCAAATGTTGCTACTGCACCTACTCCTCCGGCTGCCACGCTGGTATTATTGATATCTACATAAATATTGTTGTAATCTAAGCCGTCAGTTGCCCATATAAAATCGCTGCTTGCGGTGCTTATTGCATGGCTTACTACTGTGTTTGCATTTATATCAAAGCCAATGCTGTTGTTCATTAAGGTAAGCTCCGAAACTATCGGATTGCCCGATGATGTAGAATTTATGCGGAAACCTGCCGCTGGATTTTCGGCTGCGCCAACACCAACTGGATCCATGTCGTTCAACATATTGATGGAGTTGTGCGCTACAATATCTGTGTGCCCGCCAATAATGCCAATTGCCGCGGCCTGGTCGCCACTTGCGCCTCTGCCATTTGCGCGCAATGAGTGTAGCATATTGTTGCTTATCTTGTTGTTTGTTGGCGAAACGTCAAATGCATTGAGATAAGCGATGCCTATTGCCGATAACCCGCCTTCGTTCACAATGTCGCTGATGGTGTTTCCATCCACTATCGAATTTTTGATGATGGAAGTGGAAGAATCTCCGGCAAAAGAATTGTTCCAAAGGTTAGATTGTATTTTTCCAAGATAGATACCGGCACGGTCGGCAGTATCAGCAATGTTAGATGCATCGCCACCCACATGGCGCACTGTGTTTCCAATGATGTATGCGCTATCTTGATTGGCAATGGCAATGCCAATTTTACCAATGGCATCAATGCCATCTACCGTAGGGCCAATAATATTAAATAGCGCGGCATTGCCTTTGCTTAATGTAGTGTCGTGGCCAACTACAGCTATGCCATAGCGAACTCTATTGATGTAGTTTCTTTCAAATGAATTGTAGTTGTTGTTTTTTCCTTGTGCTTTGCTAAAGTCGGCAATGTTGCTGCCGTTTGCATAAATGCCGAACGTATTGTGCGAAGTAGTGTTTTGTGGTGCACCGCCCACTAAGCTGCAAAATCGAATAGTATCTTTTTGACAACCATTGTTTCCGCTTGAAATGAAATGCACAATAGCTGTGTTATTGGCAGATTGGCTATTGGTAATTGTTAGTCCATTCACACTGCTTGTGTTGCTATTTCTGCCATCAATAGTTACTCTATCTGCTCCATTTAAG
>CAZYXR010000115.1:0-1465 GCA_964650845.1 uncultured Chitinophagaceae bacterium | reverse complement strand
TCTGAACTGCTTCCTTTTATATGTATATTGTTGCTGTCTGGTGTCATTTTTAGGGTAAAAGATGGAGTTGCTTTAACTGTACAACCCGAGTATTCTTCCCATTGGTTCAAAGCGATAGCTCCGTTTTCGGCATACAAACTGTGTTTAATCACAACTTTAACATTACCTGCAACTGCGCCATCGTTCAATGCATCAAACAAACCACCAGATTTTGTGATGGAAAGGAAGTTGGTATCATTCGCAATACCTGTAGAGTCTATTGTAAAATTGCTGCTGTATGTTTTTATTGTGCGAAATACATTAGTTACGTTACTCGTAGGAAATGCTCCCGATGTTAAATTTACTGTGGTAGGGTCTGCTGTAAATTCAACATCATTCCATGCTACCTCTCCGTTTATATCTTGCGCAACAATAAAGTATTGAATGGAGTCGGTTTTTGTAACAGAGGAAGTAAGCTTCGTAAAATCAATATCAAAGTTGAAAGGCGAAACGCTGTTTGTAGCCTCTACAAACTTCCAGCCATTAGATAGGTTGTCGTTACTGGCAGCAAGAGCGTTATTTTCTGATTTCTTTTTATAGTACATACGCGGGCTTAAGCCAGGCGCAACTTCAACGCCATCGGCATCGGTTATGGTTGCAGCCAAAGATACCGGAGCAACTTTTGTGCAATGCACTGGCGTATAGCTGATGCTTGGTGAAGTAGCTTTCAACGCGGATGCGGCAAGAAGTGCAGCAAACAGGAGATCATATTTCCATATCGCTTTCATGATACATATACTAAGAGAGTTTTAGAAAGGTAATACACCAATCCTAACCCCTTCGTACGCGAGTGGTTACAAAAAGTTTCATTTTATCTTTTTTTGAGGAGGTGAAAAATGGCTATCGCAAACTAATTTTGAAAAAATGTAACGCATGTTTTGCTTTTCAAATACAGAATTTTACATTTGCGCTCCGTTTTTTGAAAGAAGTGTGTATCAAAGATTGTATTGCATGGTAAAGTTGGTTTGCAAAAACCAAGAATAACCTCAGTTTTCAATAAGATTTACACTTTATGGATTGTTTAAGATTTAAGCCAGCGTAGCTCAGTTGGTAGAGCTACTGATTTGTAATCAGTAGGTCGGGGGTTCGAATCCCTCCGCTGGCTCTGAAAAGTTTCTTGCAAAATGCTACGGGTGCTGCAAGAACAGAGTTTGTTTTTTTGTTCTGTTATGGAATGCGAAGACAGTTTTAAGATTCGGGGGAATAGCCAAGTGGCCAACGGCAACAGACTGTAAATCTGTCCTCTTCGGAGTTCGGTGGTTCGAATCCATCTTCCCCCACGAATACGTTCTTTGAAAAAGAAAATTCAATACCATATAAGAAGCAGATGAGTTTTTTTGTGGTATTATGGGTTAGCTTTTATCAGTTATTATGCGGGAGTAGCTCAGTTGGTAGAGCGACAGCCTTCCAAGCTGTAGGTCGCGGG
>CAZYXR010000114.1:5640-7128 GCA_964650845.1 uncultured Chitinophagaceae bacterium | reverse complement strand
ACCCGATTGGTTAAAGCGTGGTAAAAGCAATGAACCGCCTGTAAATCCTAAACCTCCAATTGAAATTGTTTTTCCGGCTGCCATTGTTGCCGATGCAGTTGCATTTGGGCAAAATGTAAGACTGCCTGTTGATGTGTTATTTAACTCCAAATTGCCGCCAAATGCTACACTTGTATTTGCAGCCGAGCAAAAAGAAATATTACCGGCAGCGGTGTTTGTAAGCGTTACATCGCCAGCAATGCTTGCACTTGCATTTGCTAATTCACAAAACAAAATGTTACCTGCTGCACTGTTGTTCACTGTTACATTTCCGCCAAACACATTGGTACCGGCAAAAGCCATGTGTACCGTGCCAGCAGCTGTTTTGTTTACCTCAACATCTCCGTTATAGGTATCGCCATTTACTAAAGCTAAAATAACACCAGTAGAAGAAGAGTTGTTGATGAACAATTTGTTGTTAGAAACGTTTCCTCCATTTGTTCTTAATAAGCCTGAACCTGATTTAGTAATAAATGTTACTCCATTAAAAGTATTTCCCCCTGCACCAACGTTTGTGGATACGCCAGACTTTGTAAGCCAAGTGCTATCTTCAAACCTACAACCATCTAAATATAATTGTGGCGAAACAAAATCTACTTTTCCATTAAACACTGATGAAGGCCCCAATCGCATTGCTGCTGTGCCAGACAGTAAAAGACTTTGATCGGTAGCCCCAACCTGTGTAAATCTTTTCAACCAAATATTACCAGAGTTAAATCCACCACTGCCTACAATTATTCTTTTACCTGCCGCGAGTGTAACACTGGCAGATAAACCATCTCCAAAGAAAATATCACCAGTACCGCTAAGGCTATTTACATACACATCGCCATTTATGGTTGTGGGTGCTGCAAACCCAATGCGAATATCACCGACAGTGTTTCCGGCAATAGTAAGGTGCAAATCGTTGTTGTAATTGTTAGCCGAAACGCTATCCAAAATAAAGTAATCAAGCCCCGAGTTGTAAATTGAGGTTACACCATTAAGCGTCATTCCTCCTTTAATCCACATTCTTCCAGTGTTCGTAATTCGTAAGCTTAATGGAGCATTGAACGTGGCATTGCCCAACATATTTTGATCGGTCGTTCCATTTTTAGTAATAGAAACACTATCATTAAAAACACCACCGTTTATCAGTACATTGTTGGTAGATGAAGTTACTTTTCCGGCAAATGTTGCATTAGTAAAAGTAGTTGCGGTACCTTGGCAAAGTACGTTTCCATTAGTTACATTTCCTGCGGTAAATACGGCATTGCCATTAACCGTTAATGTGTTTCCGGCAAGGTTTATGGCACCAGATGTAAGCGTAAAATTATTCAATGCAACACCGTTGTAATCGGGTACATTGTTTGAAGCTACAATTACCACATTATCGCCAGCAACGGGCGAGCCTGCCGGGGTCCAGTTGCTTGTAGTTGCCCAATCGGAATTGGTGGAAACAGCTCGCCA
>CAZYXR010000114.1:0-5630 GCA_964650845.1 uncultured Chitinophagaceae bacterium | reverse complement strand
TGTAACTTGTTTGTGCATTTGTACACATCAAAGCAAGCGCGAAAAAAGCTGTCAATAAATACTTGTTGTTTGGCATAATCATATTTGCCCAGCTAACCACATAAAACATTACGTTTACCATAACAGAGAGAGTTTTAGAAAATATGTTCTGATTTACGGAACTCTCGTTCTAATGTTTCAATTCTGAACCGATTATTTTAAAATAAATATGTTGTGAGTTTATTAAGGCTGAACGGGGATTTCAAGCATAACAGTTATTCGAGCTTTTAAGATTGTTTCATCTTTGTTTTGTTGCGGTTTGCAATGGTGGTAGATGGCTGCGCAAAACCTCTACATCTGAATGATAATAGCTTGCGGAGCGAAGTAATCTCACCAAAAGTTTAAACAACTTTGTAATATTGCAGGGTCATTTTTATAGAAATATTTTCGTAAAATGACAGCATAAAAAACAGTTTAAAACGTGTAAATGCTATGGAAAACATAAAAGAACTTTTAGAAATTTACCAAGAAGCAACTCCCAACCCCGAAAGTTTAAAGTTTGTAACCAATCAAGGTTTGCTACCGAACTTTCAGGTTGATTTTAAAACAAAAGAAAGCGTTCAGGGAAAATCTGCGTTAGCAGATGTATTGTTCCAACAACAATACGTGCAAGGTGTTTTTATATCCCAAAACTTTGTAACCATTACCAAAAATGCCGAGGCAGACTGGTTTGAAGTTACCCCACTGGTAAAAACAGTAATGAAAGATTTTTTGAATGGCGGTTACCAAGCAGTTTCTGATGATTTGTTGAGATTGGGCGCACCAGCAGCTACAACCGATGGTGGCACCCCGGCAAGTATTGAAGATAAAATTCAAGAACTACTAAATAAATATGTAAAGCCAGCAGTAGAAATGGATGGCGGCCACATTGCCTTCAAATCGTTTGATGCCGGAGTTGTAAAACTTGCTATGCAAGGCTCTTGCAGCGGTTGCCCTTCTTCTCAAATAACCTTAAAAGCAGGTATTGAGGGGCTTCTTAAGCGCATGATTCCGGAAGTGGAAACAGTAGAAGCTGTAGAAGAATAGCATTGTACTGCTGTAGAAAATTGAGGTGTTTACTGCCTTTGCTTTAGTGTAATTTCTACATCTTGTAGCGTTAAATTTTTAGCTTTTAGCAAAATAATGAAATGATAAAGCAAATCGGCTGCTTCATTTTTAAAAAGTTCTTGGTTATCGTCTTTGGCTTCTATCACCAATTCTACTGCCTCCTCTCCTACTTTTTGCGCTACTTTGTTTATCCCTTTGCGAAACAATTTGTTTGTATAAGAATCGGCAATATTGTTATCAATTCTTTCAGCAATGGTACGCTCTAACTGATACAAAAAACCTTTGGAGCTTGAATCATTAAAACAAGATGTAGCACCAGTGTGGCATGTTGGTCCCAATGCAGTTGCTTTTATCAGAATGGCATCCTCATCGCAATCAATTTGAATATTATTCACCAAAAGGAAATTACCTGATGTTTCGCCTTTTGTCCATAACCTATTTTTGCTGCGACTAAAAAACGTTACCTTTTTTTCCGTTACGGTTTTTTTCAATGCGGCTTCATTCATGTAGCCAAGCATCAATACTTGCAGCGATAAGTTATCTTGAATAACAACCGGCACCAAACCATCGCTTTTTGAAAAGTCAATCATCATCTTACTGCTATGTTTTCGTTTTTTAAAAAAAATTTCAAGTCACTTATTGCTACTTCATTAAAATGAAAAATACTTGCTGCTAAAGCTGCACTAACTTTTGTTTGTAGAAAAACATCTTTGAAATGAACAATTGCTCCAGCGCCTCCCGAAGCTATAACGGGAATGTTTACAGCATCACAAACAGCGTGGCAAACATCTATTGCAAACCCGTTTTTTGTTCCATCATTATTCATAGAAGTTAGCAGAATTTCGCCTGCTCCAAATGCTTCTACTTGTTTTGCCCACACCACCGTTTTCAACTCTGTCAATGTTCTTCCACCGTCAATAAACACCATCCATTCATTATTTATTTTTTTGGTGTCAATGGCAACCACTACACATTGGCTGCCAAATTCATTGGCAATCTGCGAAATCAATGTAGGATTGCGCACTGCAGACGAATTGATACATACTTTATCGGCCCCGGCTTTAATAATTGCCTTTGCATCTTCCAACGAATTTATACCACCACCCACGGTAAATGGAATATTTATCTCCTTCGCCATTTGGGCTACAAGCGCGGCTAATGTTTTCCGTTTTTCTACAGTGGCAGTAATGTCCAAAAACACCAATTCGTCCGCACCTTCATCAATATATCTTTTAGCTAATTCAATTGGGTCGCCAGCATCGCGAATATCAATAAAATTGACGCCTTTTACTGTGCGCCCGTCTTTTATATCAAAGCATGGAATGATGCGTTTTTTCAGCATAGGGTTTGTAATTCTTTTAAAGTTATTTTTTGCTCATAAATAGCTTTGCCCAATATTGCACCTTCGCAGCCAATTTCTTTCAACTTCAACAAATCATCCATACAAGAAATACCGCCACTTGCAATCAGTTTAACTTTGGTTTTCTGAACAATTTCGAGATACAGAACATTGGATGCCCCTTGCAGCATTCCATCTTTGGCAATATCGGTACACACCACATACGCCACCCCTTTCTTTTCGTAATCTGAAATAAAATCAACCACATCTTTATCTGATTGTGCCAACCAACCTTGTGTGGCTATTTTTCTATTATCGGCATCGGCTCCAAGAATAATTTTTTGCTTACCGTACTCTAAAAGCCATGAAAGAAAAAGTGTTTCATCTTGCACAGAAACACTGCCAACGGTAACTTGTTTTGCTCCACTCTCAAAAGCAATTTTCACATCCTCGTTGTGCTTTACACCACCTCCAAAATCAATTTCAAGCGAAGTGTTCAATGCAATAGCTTCCAACACTTTGTGATTTACTACATGCTTAGATTTTGCGCCATCTAAATCTACTAAATGCAAGTATTGAATACCATTGGCTTCAAATTCCTTTGCCACTTCCAAAGGGTTTTCGTTGTAAATTTTTTGTGTTGAATAATCGCCTTTTGTAAGGCGTACACACTTGCCGTTTATTATATCAATAGCAGGAATTATTCTCATAGTTTCAAAAAGTTTTGAAGTATTCTTTCTCCTACACTTGCCGACTTTTCGGGGTGAAATTGTGTTGCATAAAAATTATCTTTTTGCATAGCTGCACTAAATGGCAGAATGTAATTGCAGGTTGCGAGTGTGTGTGCCGAGAGTTCGCAAAAATAGCTATGCACAAAATATACATCATCGTTTTCGGTTACCGCTTGCAGCAGTTGGCCTGAAATTTTTTGAATATTGTTCCACCCCATGTGCGGCACAATATTAGTGGGTGGAAACTTTTTGACATTGGCATCAAAAATTTTCAAACAATCGGCATCGCCCTCTTCGGAATGAGTACACATCAATTGCTGCCCCAAACAAATGCCCAACACTGGCTGCCGAAGAGAACAAATAACTCTATCTAATCCATTTTGCTTTAGGTACTTCATGGCTGAACTTGCTTGGCCAACACCCGGAAAAATAACCTTCTCAGCATTGCGAATAACACCCTCATTGTCGGTTGCTACGCAATCGCCTCCCAAGCGGTTGATTGCATTTACAACCGAAGTAATATTTCCTGCATTGTATTCAACTACTGCAATCATAACACACCTTTTGTACTGGGTATTGAAAAGCTGTTTGTTTTAGATACCGCCATTTTTATTGCACGGGCAAATGCTTTAAAAATGGCTTCGATTTTATGATGTTCATTTTCGCCTTCAGCCTTTATGTTTAGGTTGCATTTAGCGTTATCACTAAACGATTTAAAAAAGTGAATAAACATTTCCGTTGGCATTTCTCCAATTTTTTCGCGCTTAAACTCAGCTTGCCAAACCAACCACGGCCTACCACCAAAGTCGATGGCTACTTGCGCCAAACAATCGTCCATAGGAAGTAAAAAACCATAACGCTCAACACCTTTTTTGCTCCCTAATGCTTGTAAAAATGCCTCACCCAAAGCAATGGCAACATCTTCAATGGTGTGGTGTTCATCTATATGCAAATCGCCAGTTACCTTTACACACAAATCCAAACTTCCATGTTTTGCAATTTGTTCAAGCATGTGATCGAAAAACCCTAAGCCAGTAGCAATATCAGATTTACCGGAACCATCTAAATTAACTGCGATTGAAATTTTTGTTTCGCTGGTGTTGCGCACAACTGTGGCTTTGCGGGGTTGCACAGATAAATAAGTATAAATTTCGCCCCAAGCTGTAGTTGTGAATGTTGCGTTTTGATGTTGCTGACTGCTGATAAAAATAGACTTGCAACCTAAATTTTCTGCCAACTGTACATCAGTAATTCTATCGCCAATTACATAAGAGTTTTGCAAATCATAACTTGCATTCATGTAATGAGAAAGCATGGCTACACCTGGCTTTCGAGTGGGTTTACCTTCGTGCGCAAACGATGAATCAATAAGCACTTCCGAGAACTCAACTCCTTCATTTTTAAAAGCTTGAAGTATTTTATTGTGAGCCGGCAAAAAAGTTGCTTCAGGAAACGAAGGCGTGCCTAAACCATCTTGATTTGTTACCATCACCAATAAGTAATCAAGCTCTTTGGCAATGCGCGAAAGATGTTGAAACACTCCGGGGTAAAACTCCAGCTTTTCTAAACTATCTATCTGAAAATCTATAGGTGGCTCCATCACCAATGTGCCATCGCGATCAATGAACAATATTTTTTGCTTCTTCATTTTTTTAAACTTTTTAATCTTATCGATACTGCATTTTTATGTGCCAAAAGCCGCTCTGCTTCTGCCATTAGCTCTACTGTTTTTCCAATATTTTCAATCCCTTTAACTGTAATCTCCTGAAAGGAAATTTTTTTACAAAAACTATCTAACGATACACCACTATAGTTGCGGGCAAAACCATTTGTGGGCAATGTGTGATTGGTGCCACTGGCGTAATCACCTGCGCTTTCGCAACTGTAGTTTCCTAAAAAAACCGAACCTGCATTACTAACCTGCGCTACAATCTTTCTATAATTTTCAACTGCTAAAATCAGGTGTTCGGGCGCATACTCATTGCTAAACAAAATGCAATCATTTATACTACTTAAAGTAACAGCTCTACTGTTTTTCAAGGCTTGAGCAGCAAATGCTTGTCGCGGTAAAAATTGTATTTGTTTATCTACTTCCTTCAGCACTTCCTCAACAACAGTTTCATCGTTCGAGAGAAGTATTACTTGGCTATCGGCACCATGTTCGGCCTGCGAAAGTAAATCGGCAGCCACAAATTCGGGTTTACAGCTTCTGTCGGCAATTACCAATACCTCGCTTGGCCCTGCGGGCATATCAATTGATACACCAAAATTCTGGGCTTCGTTTTTTGCAGCAGTAACATATTGATTGCCCGGCCCAAATAACTTATCCACTTTAGGAATTGTTTTTGTACCAAAAGTCATGGCTCCAATTGCTTGAATTCCGCCTACAGCATAGATTTTAGTAATACCCACCAAGCCGGCTGCAAATAATATTGCAGGGTGAATTTTTCCATTTTTATCGGGTGGCGTACACA
>CAZYXR010000113.1:0-7203 GCA_964650845.1 uncultured Chitinophagaceae bacterium | reverse complement strand
CTGGCCGATATGGGCACAGAAATTGAGGCAGCGCGTTTGCTTGTTTACAAATCGGCCACACTAAAAGACCAAGGCAAAAACTACGACTTAGCAAGCTCTATGGCTAAACTTTTTGCCAGCGAAACAGCCATGAAACATACCGTAGAAGCTGTGCAAGTGCACGGTGGCTATGGCTTTGTAAAAGAGTATCACGTAGAGCGATTGATGCGCGATGCAAAAATTACACAAATATACGAAGGCACCAGCGAGGTACAGCGCATAGTAATTTCGCGTAGTGTGATTGGTTAATGTTCCATTCCTAAAATTTATCAAACGACTTTTTTTGAATCCATCAGCGATTGTGTTTCGTTGGTGGATTTTTTTGCGCAATAGGAATATACCAAACGCTTGCACAGCCAAATTTGCAAATGTGTTTTTCCAAAAAAACAAAAGGGTGTTCGTTGCCGAACACCCTTCGAAATTCAAACAAAAAATGTAATTAGCGAATAATGATACGCTCGGCAACTCTACCCGATGGGGTTTGTGCATTCAAGAGATAAACTCCGGCATTTAAGTTGCTTAGGTCTAATGTTTTGTTCAATGCCGTATTGTGTGCAACGGTGCTATAAGCCACGCGCCCCATCACATCTGCAATGTGCAATTGCAAGTCGGTTACTTCGGGCGCGGTAAGCGTAAACACTCCATTGGAAGGATTAGGATGAATTGCTATGCGCAGTGCATTGCCCAACTCGCCTATAGAAGACACCTGAACATTAACTGTTGTA
The DNA here is from genome assembly GCA_964650845.1 of uncultured Chitinophagaceae bacterium. Classification (GTDB taxonomy): domain Bacteria; phylum Bacteroidota; class Bacteroidia; order Chitinophagales; family LD1; genus UBA7692. The sequence continues at coordinate 6,439 of CAZYXR010000113.1, read as the reverse complement.
CTTGTAGTGCAGCCATTATTATCGGTTACAACTACTGTGTACAAATCATTTGCTAAGCCTGTGGCTGTGGCTGTTGTTTGCGCTCCGGCATCGCTCCAAAGGTAAGTGTAAGGTGCAGTGCCTCCGGCAGGGGTTGCAGTTGCACTATTGCCAGTAGCAGCAGCAGTAGCAGAAAGTACAGCAGGCTCGGTAAGTGTAAACGACAGCGACTCGGCAGCACAACCCAAACTATCGGTTACCACTACAGCGTAATTGCCGGCACCCAAGTTTTGCACTGCAGCAGTTGTGGCAGTTGTGCCTACCCAAGCGTATGTGTAGCTTCCGGTTCCACCGGTTGCGTTTACTGCTACGCTGCCGTTGGTGCCACTTGCACAAGTAGGATTTTCAACATTGCCCTGAGCGGCAACCGGCAAAGAATTTACCGATACCACTAAAGCTACAGATTGATTGAATGCACCACGATCTGTAACTCTTACACTGTAGCTACCGGCTTGCGTTACTTGTAATGTTGCGGCAGTTGCCCCACCAATGCTGGTATTGCCTCTAAACCATTGATAAGTATAACCATTGCCTACATTGGCACTAAACGTAACAGTATCGCCCGCGCAAATACTTAAATTAGAAGAAGTAAGACTGGCAGTAGGAGCAGCCAACAACAATTCTTTATTAAAGAAATATTTACCCGAACCCGAGCCTCCAAATCCGGTGAATACCACTTTCCAAATTTCGCCATTTGTTGCTCTTCTTACAAGGAATGTAAGTGAATCTTCGATATGCCAGGTTGGTGGAGGCGAAAGGTTTACAGCTTTCCAGTTATGCCCCAAAACATTCTTTTGGGTTTTAAAACTATCGAGATAGTTTTCCCACACTAAATCGTTATCGTGCACGCCACTAATTTTTACTGCTTTTGTATTTTTGTTCAACAAAACACCGGTAACAGTTTGTGGGTCGCCAACGGCAAACGAATAGTCGTAAGTAATGTAGCGAGTAAAGAGCAAATCCCAATCTGATGCTAATGGTTCGCGATCGAGTGCCGCGTTATTTGTAAGCGAATAGTAACCAAAATTTTTACCCGCATAATTAGCATTGCTTACAGTATCGGCAAACTCATTTTGCCCATTCAAATCGGCCCATGTAAAAGAGTATTGGCCACCAAAAAGACGGTTGACTTTAAATTTTTTCACGCCACTGTTCAAGCGTATCACAAAAACACTATCGCCATTTATTGCATGAGCAAGTCCGTTTGCACCATTTAAATCGTAAATCCCCCAACCAAGGTCGAAGCCACCAGCAGCACCTTTGTTGGTATTTAGCGCTCCGGCACTCCAGTTTTCAGGAGAGTTATCTAAACGTTGCCATGCCGTCATTCCGGCAGTATCTACACTTGCCCAATCGGCAATAGCATAAGGGGTTTGATACACACGGGTATTGCCTTGTGTGTTTACCAAAACAGAAGCCGTTTGTCCGTTTACTTCAAAACCCAAATCCCAGTTATCGCGCGGCTCGGTGCGCACGGTGCTGTTGGGCAAACTGTAAAAAACATCGTTGGTATAGGAAGGGCCGGTAACAGCCGAATCTTGCACGACCTGTGCGTGCAGCGAAGTTGCAAGCGAAATGCTTGCCATCATTGTAAATATTTTGTTCATTATAACTATAATTTTGGCGGCAAACATAGACTGCCGAAACCTGAAATAATCATTGCAGATAAAGTTTTACAAAAGTGTTACAATGCGCGTTATTATTGAGTTTCAAACATCTTTTATTATCATAAATTATCTGAATTTATTCTTTCGCACCCAGCTAAAAAAAGCATCGTGTGTAGCAAGCGAATTGCCTTTTGACATCAAGAAAAAAATTACTTTATTTTATCGCTCAAAATTACACACATGAAAAAATTATCCGCTACACTGTTTGCAGTTATTGCAATCGTTCAATTTTCGTTTGCGCAAGCAGGCGCACTTGATGTTTCTTTTCAGCCAAAGGGAAGTATAAACGGGTTTATCAACAAAATGCTTGTACAGCCCGATGGGAAAATTTTGGTAGAGTAACTTCAGGATTTTGCAAAACATCAAAAATAAATAACACCTTCTGCATAGAATTTTGAAATTGAAAAAAGCGACAAATATTTTTTCACAAAAACATATTACCATGCATATCAATAAACTGCTTTTCTGCTTAATGATGCTTTCGTTTGCAGCTTGTAAAAAAGAAAATCTTTGCTCGGACACTACACTTCCTGTACTTGGTACTTGTGTTGCCGTAGCGCCACACGGCAACCTTACTTACAACAGCGCAACCCAAACTTATACATACAAAACAAAAGGTGGCGGCACAATAGTTTGGACTACACAACAAATACGAATTATGCACGATAATTACTCCAATTTTAAATATGAACTGTGGGGACAAAAACTGGATTCAGCAAGCAATAGTGTGCATGGTATCTATGTGTACGAAAATTTGAATGGTAAACACATCAAAAATAGAATTGGCAGCAACAGAACAATTGTTTTTCCTGATGGCGCAAAAGTTACGTTGGCGGCAAATAGCGACTCGAGCAGAGTTTTATCTGTAAGTATCTATGACGGGGCGGATAGCTATCGTTTTAATACCACCTGCAACAAAACCCTTGAACACAGTCTCGCAGACGAGTGTATCACACAAGCCCTCGACAACGCAGAACCCGATGGCGAAGCAGGTAGTTTTGAAATCACCTCTACCGGGCTGATGTTTTTCAATCTCTACACCGAAGATACTCCTGGCAACAAAGTGGAGAAACGTTATAACCTGGGCGAACTCTTTCTCAACGAACCCAATAAGATATATGATTATTATGACGATCCACGCTTGGGACATACCTGAGATATTTTCTATAAAAGAACCACACACCGCAGCAAAAATTTCATCTTGCCACTTGAATACTTTTATATTGCGATAGTGAAAAATGGAGACAAGCAACCATTAAAAAAAACGGGGCGTATTCTGAAAAGCCAAATGAGTAAGACCATTTAAACAGCATAAGCAATGAAAAAGAATTTAGCAGAATTTATCGGAACATTTTGGCTTGTTTTAGGAGGTTGTGGAAGCGCAATGTTAGCAGCAGGATTTCCAAATGTAGGAATAGGACTATTAGGCGTTTCCTTAGCGTTTGGATTAACTGTATTGACAATTGCATATTCGTTTGGGCATGTTTCGGGGGCTCATTTAAACCCAGCAGTAACCATTGGGTTGTGGATGGGAGGCAGAATAAACGCTAAAGAAATTCTGCCTTATGTTGTTTCTCAGATACTTGGAGGCATTGCTGCGGCAGGAGTGCTTTATGTTATCGTTACAGGAAACGGGAGCGCAATTGGAGATTTTGCAGCAAACGGGTATGGAGAACATTCGCCAGGAAAGTATAGCATGCTTGCCGCTTTGCTAACTGAGTTTGTAATGACCTTCATGTTTTTGCTTGTTATTTTGGGCGCAACAGACGAGAAAGCCCCTAAAGGGTTTGCAGGCATTGCAATTGGCCTTGCATTAACACTAATACACTTGATAAGCATACCAGTAACCAACACATCTGTTAATCCGGCAAGAAGTATCAGCCAAGCTATATTTGTGGGCGATTGGGCGGTATCTCAACTTTGGTTGTTTGTTTTAATACCGATAGCCGGTGCAGCAACAGCGGGTTTGGTTTACAAATACTTCAAATCAGAATAAAATTGAATGACTTGGTTTTAAGGAGAGTACAAAATTCAACCTTTGTGCTGAGATACAAAAATGAGTATGTGCTTACTATAACTTTGGGTTAGGCTTTAAAAATACGGTTACAAGACTTTTATAGTAATACAAAATCAACAGCAAGTTGATAGCAAGCAACAAGCCTGTTTCTACATTTTCGTGCATACGGTTATCCATAAAAACATGAAGCAGAAAAATGTTTATTACAATTGGCAACAACACACATAAACCCAAAAGGCGAGTACGCGGAAAAACAATTAGTAAGGCTGCTACAATTTGAAACACACCAATAAAATACAAGAAACCCGACTGTTTCATAGCTTTCATTGTTAGCTTAAACGAAGCAGGACTTTCGTATTTGTCTTGCTCTACAGCCTGTACCAATTCTGCTGTATTACTTGGGCGCGGTGGTTTTGGAATAAATTTTTTTACCCCGGCATTCAGAAAAAAAAGTGCCATAGCAATACATGCAATTGTGTGAATATATTTCAATGTTTTGGGATTCATAAGCAACTGTTTTGAACTAATTTGTTTACCGATAATGTAAGATAAGCTTCATCTAATATTTGCATCAACGACTTCAACTCTTTTATATTAAAAAGTAAGTGAATTGCTTTTGCTGTGGTAGGAATGTAAATGCAGCGAAGGTTTTCGGGTTGCAGTTTGTTTTCATCGTAATAGGTAGTAATAACCTCAATAAACTCATAGAACTGTGGCTGTGTAAGTGCAATACTTACAGTACCAAAAACAACTTTTATGCCTTCGCATTGTGCGCATTGAAGCACACAACCTTCGGTGGTTTGATGTAAAAATTTGAAACTGCACATATTTCTATTACTACGATTTTTTTAGCTACGCCTCTATTGCCGTTCTTATGCTTTGTTTTTGTTCGTCTGCCGATGTTTTTGCTTGTTCTTTTTCTAACTTGAACAACTGCTGCCATAGCGTACTATCGGCAACTTTCTTTTCAAACTTTAATGCTGTGTTGGTATTAAAAACTTCGCTCCACACCGTGCGTACCAACTTCCAATAAGCGTTGTTTTTGCTCCACCAATCTATTGCCGCTTGGCAGTTGTAGCTTCCTGGTGTGAAACTTTCCATACCCTTTTCATTACATAAAAGTTTATCAAATCCATTGCTGCGCAAAATTTTCTGATTATCCTGCTCTAAGAACCAGCCATTAGCATCGGTGATTTCTATCCTGCTCTTGCGGTGCATCACATTGTAATCGCTGCGCTTTGTAAATTCTCTACGTGGTAGTGGTGCATCGCATTCGGCCTCCCAAAAATGTCTGCCATCCACATGATTCCACGTTCCCGAGGCTTCGTATCGAGGGCTGTCATCTACTTGAAAAACTTTTTGTGTCCATTGCCCTTTTACTTGGCTTGGCTTCAATGTTTTTTTCCGCCATTCATTGTCTTTGTAGTAAGCAAGTAGTGTGGTATTTTCAAACAACCAATCTTGTCGCCAATGCTTTACAATGGTGCTATCGTTTACTATTAGCAAATGCTGAAGTGAAATTTTCTTTTCGCTATCCTCAATTACAAAAACATACTCTATTCCCCACGAATGATAACGATCGTGATACTTGTAACTTGTATCGGTTGAAAAAGTTTCGGCAAAATTGAAGCTTACTTTGTAACACCCTGCCATGCGCAGAATTGCTTCTCTATCTTGCTGTATTTTAGTTGCAGTTTGCGCATTTGTAACAAACGGCATCAAACATGAAAACATTATAAAACTGAATAAAAATCGCATTGCAACAACTTTGTTTTTTGGAGCTGCAAAACTCATTAGCTTTCTTATTTAGACAATATCTAAATAATGATTTTACAAAACTGTTACACTCGGGGTTGCGATAACAAAAGTGCCACCACAGCAATAGAACTAAACATTATAGCAAGCATTACGGTGAATCAAATACATTTACAGCATTATGACAATTGAAGCCACATCGGTGATAAAAAAGTTGTTACTAATATTTTTGATAGTAGCTGCTTTATATATTGGTGAAGATTTTTTGATGCCCATTACCATAGCCATAATTTTGGCGACATTGTTGCTGCCGGTAAGCAGAAGATTAGAGAAGTGGAAAATACCAAAAGTGTTGGCAGCAATTATTTGCGTGATGCTGATGGTATCGTTTTTTGCGGTCTTTTTTGCATTGTTGGGCTGGCAAGTATCATTACTGGCCGATGACCTACCAAAAATTCAAGAAAAGGGAGGAGCTTTTTTTACCTCGGCACAACAATTCATTCACGACAACTTCTACATATCACTGCACGAGCAAAAAGAAATGCTCAAAAATCAGCAAGACATCATTACCGGATTTATATCCTCGCTTGCCGGCTCATTATCATCCATTTTTACAAACTCGATAATGATATTTATTTATGCCGCACTATTGCTGTTTTACCGCAGCCACATCAAAGAGTTTTTATTAAAACTTGCACCGCAGCACCAACGCAAAGAAATGGAAGATATGATTTTTCATTCTGCCAATGTTACTCAGCAATATTTAATAGGGCTTGCCAAAATGATCGTTTGCCTCTGGGTGATGTATGGTATTGGGTTTTCATTATTGGGGGTAAAAAACGCCATCTTTTTTGCCATACTGTGTGGCGTGTTAGAGATAGTTCCATTTATAGGCAACATAACCGGCACAACAATTACAGTGCTGGTGGCGGCAATGGATGGTGGCAGCCTTTCGATGTTG
>CAZYXR010000112.1:6130-7507 GCA_964650845.1 uncultured Chitinophagaceae bacterium | reverse complement strand
CTTGCTGCATCTTTAGTTTATCAAGTTCGGCAGCGTATTCCGACTGCTCAACCTTTTTTAGTTGCGCACCATTAAAGAAAACAGGTGTTGGGTGGAAATGATAAAATGCTACCATCAAAGCACCTATCAATAAAATCAAAAACTGCATGGGTATTTTTACTGCACCGGTAAGCAACAATCCTTTTCTACTTTCGTTTTCGCTTTTTCCACTAAGGTATCGGCCCACTTGGCTTTGGTCGGTACCGAAATAAGAGAGCGCCAAAAAGAAACCCCCAATCAAGCCGCTCCATATAGTATACTTATCATTCAAATCGAAATTTGTGGTTATAGCATTCATATTACCAACGGCACCAGATATGTGCATTGCATCTAACAATCCAATATTTTCAGGCAATAATTTTACCACCATAAACCCTGCAATAAACATCCCAATTGTAATAACAACCATTTGCTGTACTTGTGTATATGATACAGCTTTTGTACCTCCGCTTACGGTGTAAACAATTACCAAACCACCCATGATACAATTGGTGAAGTAAATATTCCATCCTAAAATTGAAGAAAGAATAAGCGCTGGTGCGTAAATAGTAAGCCCGGCTGCAAGCCCGCGCTGCAACAGAAACAGCAATGCTGTAAAAGCACGCGTACGCACATCAAACCTATTTTCGAGATACTGATAGGCAGTAAACACATTGGCATTTAGAAACCTTGGAAGAAAAAATGCACATACTACAATCAATGCCAAGGGCATTCCGAAATAGAATTGCACAAAACGCATTCCATCGGTAAATGCCTGCCCCGGTGCAGAAATAAACGTGATAGCACTTGCCTGTGTGGTGATAACCGAAAACATGACATGATACCAGGGCAACGAACGATTACCCAAAAGATAACCCTCCACCGTGTTTTGCCCACGGCTTTTGTACATGCCATAAACTACAATAAAAAATAGTGTGCCACATAATACGAACCAATCGAGAAAGTGCATGATTGTTATGTGATTTTCGGTTACGAATTAAAGTATTGCGAGAACAACAATAGCACCACAATCATCACTGCCAGCCATAATATCAATGTGGTATAATACTTGTTCCAGTTTTGTTGCATGGTTACTTTTTGTTCTTGCAAGCGTGCAATATCACAAACATTTTTTTGCAATGCTAAAAATCACCACACCATATATGGTTTTCATTAAATATATTCGCGCCCACAAAAACATAAAATCATGATTAAAAAAATCCTCTTTGCAACAATAACAGTTGCTGTTACGTTGCTTTCAACAACATCTTATGGACAAGCTTGGTCGAAAAGTTCCAGAGTATTGGGCTTGGGCTTGGGTGCGTCTTCTTTTTGGCATGTGCATTCAAATTCTAATGC
>CAZYXR010000112.1:4209-6120 GCA_964650845.1 uncultured Chitinophagaceae bacterium | reverse complement strand
GCATGAGTACTCCGGTTACAGGCCAATTGAATTTCAAAATGGAATTTGGAGTACACGACTATGTGGGAGTTGGTTTTCAAACCGGAGTAGGCGGTGGCGGCCCAGTTGGTTTTACAGGCTGGGGCAGACGTGGCTTTTACGGTGGCTACTATTATGGTACGGGGTACAACGGCTCTTTCAATTTTCCGGTGGCGGCTTATGCCAACTTTCACTTTTATCAGTTAATTGCCGATAAAAGCGGAAAGAATATTCATGCCGACAAATTGGATATTTATGCAGGCTTGAATGTGGGTAGCGGTCTTGGTGTGCTATTTTACACCAACTCTACATTACTTACTCCACTTGTAATTTTTGGTCCGCAAGTGGGCGCTCGCTACTTCTTTACCGATAAATTTGGCGTAAATCTTGAAGTTGGTTACGGCAAAAACCTTGTAAACGGAGGCGTAGTATTTAACTTGTAATTGTGCTAATTGCTTATGTACAAAAAAAGGCTGTTGAAAATTTCAACAGCCTTTTTTGTTGAACACAGCTTCGTAATGCTTGCAGTTTGAAAGCAAAAAACAACATATAAAACCAATTTATTGCCAATTTAACTATTGTCAGCAAATAACAACTCCCCTATCACTATCTTAGCAGCATGGCAGAAGATAATGTAATTAAACCCGGACAGATGTTTTCGGGCAGCTACTTGCGAAAAACTACTCCCTTTCAACATTTTGCTTTGGCTATGCTTTTTGGTCTTGTAGGAATGTTAGCAGCAAAATACGTATATAATTCGCACGAAGGAATTGGCTTTATGGGATGCTTTGGCGTGTTATTTTATGCCATGTTCAACCCTTGGCTTTTTATGCTACAAGCCGATATGAAAAAATATTTCTTAACCTCATTGGCATTGTATGTTACGCTTTGTATTGCCATGTTTGGTATCATATTTTTAATGAATGGCGAAAACGTATTTAACCAGTGGAGTTTGAAAATCATTCTTATCTCGTCCACATTTTTTTACTTTGTGGCATTCGGCATTATGCGCCTATTAAAATTGGTGCTGGAAGATGACGACAAACTATAGAGCAACATGAATATAAAAACGCTAAAATCGAAGATTGAAACATTTTCAAATATTTATCAATTGTCGGTTTTAGGTGATAGAATGCAGCATTCTTTTTCATTGAAAAAAATAATGCTTTTTGCCATTATCAATACTGCTATTTTCTTTCAATCAAAGGCTGTAACAATTCTTCAGGGCGACACCATTTGGGTTTGTGCTTTGAACTTTCCATACACGCTTACAGCAACTTCCGGCTTATCGCAATACCAATGGAACACAGGCAGCACAAGCGAAACGACTGTTATTAACGGTGCCGGAAAATATTGGTTAAGTACAAACGAAAATGGATTAACTACAAGCGACACAATAACTGTGGAGGTAAAAGTATTAGCTACCGAAATTTTTGAAACAGACAAATCATGGCATTGTATTGCCGACACGCCTTGGCTAATTAGTAGTAATGAAATTTTTGAACCTGCCGGAATATGGAATACCAGTGCAACAGGAAATGTTTTACAGACAAGCAATTCCGGCAAGTATTGGTATGAGTTTATTGACAGCACATTTTGTATTAAACAAATAGACACAACCGAAGTAATGGGCGTTAGCGACTCAACAGTTTTACATTTTTCCAACTCAATTGACTTGTGCGCCACATCGTTTCCACACGAAATTTATGTACAGCTTGGCGACAATCCTTTGTGGCACAATAGCACAACCGATTTTGTTTTTTATGCCGATAGTGCTGGAATTTATTCCTATACATCATACTTGAGTAACTGCGCTGTAATCTATGACACATTAAAGATTGACAACAAAGAATTGAATGCGCCCGTATTATGCTGCGATACAATTACCTGCCT
>CAZYXR010000112.1:0-4199 GCA_964650845.1 uncultured Chitinophagaceae bacterium | reverse complement strand
TAGCATTGCACTTTCGCTCCCAGAAGGATTCGTAGATTACTACTGGAGCACAGGGCAAAATGCACCATCAATTTTTATAGCAAAAGAAGGCGTGTTTAATGTATCGGTTCGTGTTACAGATAGCAGCAATTGCTCTGCTATAACCAATACCATTTTAGTAGAACTAAAAGATAGTATTCCCACGCCAAGCATCGTTCAAAATGGAGCATTTTTAGTGGCGCAACCTGCCGGCTTTACTTACCAATGGTATAGAAATGATACTCTACAGCAGGGACAAACTGCATCAGGAATCAGAAATGAAGTTTCCGGTATTTATTGCGTAAAAGTATCGCAAGGAATTTGTTTTGACAGTGCTTGTTACACATACATCAATCCGTTGGGCATTTTGAATATAAAAGATAAAGAACTGAAAATACACCCCAATCCGGTAGAAAATGAAATTATGATTGAAAGCAGTATTGCGCTGAAAGAAATAATCATTTACAATACTCAAAGCGTTGCTATATTTAAAACTACGGGAGCGCAAACAATCAATGCATCCTCTCTACCAGCAGGTGTATATTTCCTTTTATGCACTAATGCAGAAGGGCAAAAGGTTAGCAGAATGTTTTTGAAAAAATAAAAACCAAAAGTTAAATCCTATCTTTGGTAAGGTTTTTGCATTAGCAATTCTAAACACTCTCTCACATGGACACATTTCTACGCAAGTTTCCAATTATCGGAAGCATCAAATCATTATTTTTTTCAGCATTTCTATTAGGCAGTGCACTACACGCTTCCGCTCAAATTTCGGGCGACACATCGGTATGTGTAGGCGAAACTCAAGTGTATTACGCAGCCACTACACCAAACGCCATTTATAACTGGCAGGCAGTTGGCGGAAACATACAAGGTGCTACCACCAATGATTCGTTGGTAGTAAATTGGCAAACACCAGGCAGTGGATCGGTATTGGTTTCTATCAATAACGCTTATTACACATTGAATGTAACCGTTCACCCAACACCAAAACCCAAAATAACTCCCTACCCTTATGCAACTTGCCCTCCCGACCCTAACTTGCAGGGCACACCAAACGGGCCAGATAAAAGAGACTGCGATAAGGTTTGTAAATTTTCAACTTTAGTTTACACAACCCCATTAAATGCAGGAAGCACCTATCAATGGACGACTACTGGCGAAGTTTCATTAACAGGCGCAAACACTAATACCGTTACTGTGGTGTGGGACTCCACTGCATCCGGCTCATTAACTGTGGTAGAAACTAACCAATGGGGCTGCATGGATTCTACTACTTATTGTGTAGAAAAGGTGGCTTTGCCGGTGGCTTTGTTTACACATCAAGCAAATGTTTGTTTAAACTCAACAGTATCCTTTAATAATCTTTCAACAGGAAACAGCTTAACACATCAATGGTATTTTGGCGATGGCGGCAGTTCTAATTTAATACACCCAACACACATTTACACCTCACCGGGTGTTTACACCATTACATTGATTGTAACTAACAAATGCTATTGCGTAGATACATTTCAAAGCACTATCAACGTAAATACATTACCCGGTCCGGATATTACTTGCCCATCAACGGTATGTGCATTTGATACAGCAAGCTATTCAACCAGCTCAGCGGGGTGTACCTACAATTGGTTTGCAATTGGCGGCACAATAGTTGGTGCAAATAATTTACAAAGTGTAACTGTGGCATGGGGAGTCGGGCAATTGGGCACATTGGGCTTAGTTGTTTCGGGCTGTGTGGGGTTGTGCAGCGACACAACTAAAGTGTACATTCCTATTGTTCCTGCTACGGCAATTATCAATGGTCCGGTAAAAGTGTGTCCGGGAGAGTGTGCTGTATATTCGCTGCCGCGTTTTAGTGGTGCAAAGTACGTGTGGAGTTTGAATTCGGGCGCATGTGGCATTATCAAAGATTCTACATGCTGCGAGCAAGTGGAAGTATGCTATGCAAACTTACCTTACTCATGCAACGATACACTTAGTGTTTCCTATTTCGATTCAACTTTAAACTGTGGCGGCAGTGGCGTTTTCATTATTCGCTATCGCCCTAAGCTGGAGTTGCTGGGTTTAGGCGAAGTGTGCTTGACTCCAAATGCGCAGTTGTTTGCATCTAATAGCACCATCTGCAATTGGAGCGTATCACCATTTGGACCAATTATTTCTCCCAATCCTTCTGCAAATGTCAGCATCAATTGGCTGGGAGTTCCAGGCACTTATACTTTTACGGCTGTACCTATCAATCCTAATGCCGTTTGCACAGATTCTACACAACGAGTTGTTAAAGTGTGGCCAAGTCCACAGCAACCAGTTATTACCGGAGACACGGTAGTTTGTATTGGCAATAGTGTTCAATATTGTGCCACAGGTGTGGGTGATATTCATTGGCAAATAAGTGGAGGTACGCCATCATCAAACATTGGCAACTGCATTACTGTAACTTGGGCTGGCACAGGCCCATATTGGGTAAAAGCGTACAGAAAATCGCAAACACCACCTCACTGCTCATCAGATACAACTACACAAAATATTTACCCAACTTCTACATTGCCGGTTCCGGCATTAGTAAGTTCATCTCCGGTGTGTGCAAATGGCAACAGCACTATCACCACATCAACTGTTTACCCAGCCGGAGCATCCTATTCGTGGAGCATTTCGCCAAGCAATGCGGGTAGTGTTACCAGTGGACAAGGAACGAATACTGCGCAGATAGAATGGGGCAACAACGCCCCGCAACCAATTACAATTTCGCTAACTGTAACCGTGTGCGGGCAAACAAAAACAAGTTCAACAGTAGTAAACTTGAATGCTGCACCAACACCAAGCGTAGTGCAGTTAAGTACATTATGCAAAGGCGGTTCTGCACAAATCAATGCTGTTGGCGGTGTGTTTTCATCGGTACTTTGGAGCGGTGCAGGGGTTGTAAACCCAACAGCAAATCCTGCAACCATTACCGCAGATGGCTTGTATCAAGTAACGGTAACTAATACAAACGGGTGTACCGGTTTATCACAAATCAATATTCAATATGTATCTGGACCTACTGCAAGCATAAGTTCTGCCGATTATCTTACATACTGTATTGGTGCAAACATCAATGTAACAATATGCGCATTGGGCAACCCAAACTACACTTATGCGTGGAGCAATGCAGCTAACACACAATGCATCAATGTAACAAGCCCAGGAAGTTTTAATGTAACTGTAACTGATGTTACTAATAATTGCTTTGAAGTTTCAGCACCACTTTCAGTAAATCAAGTTATTTGCGATTCAAGTTGCGTTTCGAGCCAAACAGCCAATATTACACACACGGGTTGCAATCCCAAAAATTTCTTTGGCACGGCAACGGGCACAGTGTTTGGATATTCGTGGAGCTTTGGCGACAACACCGGCTCTAATCTGCAAAACCCGGTGCATACCTACACACAAGCCGGCTTCTATTTAGTTGTAATGGATGCTTTTGTACTTGCCGACAATGGTATAGATACTTGTGTAGTTCGCGACACAGTACAGATAGAAATTCCATTGCTCGCCAAATTTGATTTCAAATCGGGTTGCTTTGGCGATTCGGTATGTTTTACTGATAAAAGCGTATTTACAGCAGGCAACAACATCACTTCTTGGAATTGGAATTTTGGTGATGCTACCACCTCTACATCACAAAACCCTTGCCACTTATATTTAGCGGCAGGCACGTACTACCCGACACTTACAATATCAAATGGCACTTGTGTTACTTCTATTTTCGATACGGTAGTAATAAATCCAAACCCTATTGCTGCATTCAGTTTTACAAATTCGCTTTGTATAAACACCAATGTTGTTTTTACTGATAACTCATTGGGTAGTGTAAATCATTGGAGTTGGAGCTTTGGAGATTTGGGGACTTCATTAAATCAAAACCCTTCGCATAGTTATTTTCCGGCAGCAGTTTATCCTGTAAAATTAATGGTGAAAGACATTTACGGCTGCAAAGATTCTATAACGCAAAACATAACTATCAGCAACCCTTCAATTTCGGGCAATATCAATGCATATCCCGATACCATTGTGTGTGCTGGCACAAATGTATTGTTGGTTGCCCCACCTTGCGGCACTTGCACTTACGCATGGAGCAATGGGTCAACAAACGACTCAATTACAGTAAACACTACAGGATTATATGTAGTAAACATAACCGA
>CAZYXR010000111.1:0-7806 GCA_964650845.1 uncultured Chitinophagaceae bacterium | reverse complement strand
CTTTCTGCTGGAATTTATACCGTAACTGCAACTGATGCTAACAATTGTACTTCGGTTCGGAATATCACATTAGACCAACCTCTTTCTCTGAATGTTAATGTGCTTGCTTCACCAGCACTTTGTTTTGGTGAAGCAACCGGAAGCGCCACAGCCACAGGCAGCGGAGGTACGCAACCTTATACATACCAATGGAGTGTGGGTGCTACTACCTCCAATTTTAATGGTCAGTTAGCACAAGGAAGTTATTCGGTAACCATTAGCGATGCCAACAGCTGTACTGCATCGGGTAGTTTTTCAATTGTTGAGCCGGCATTGTTGTCGCTTTCAACTACTTCTACACCCGTTAGTTGTGCAAACGTAAGTGATGGAACTGTAACCGCCACTCCGGTGGGTGGTTCGCAACCTTTTAGTTTTGAAATACTGGGCAATGGAATTCAGCAAAGCAATACAACGGGCTTTTTTGAAAATCTTGCAGTAGCTACTTACAATTTGATAGTTACAGATGTAAATAATTGTACAGCACAAATTCAATCTTCGGTTGCCCCGGCACAGATTGATGCCTTTAATGTGGCAACCGATAGCACAACTTGCTTTGGCGATGTGTATCGCGATGGAGGAATAACCATTACTGCACAGTTTCCTCAAAATGGGCCTTACTACTATTCGTTAGATGGAGTTAACTACCGCACTAAGGCAAGGTTTGATAGTCTTGGACATGGAAATTATCAAGTGTTTGTAAAGAGTGCGAAAGGTTGCGAATCTACACTTGCGGCCACAGTTCTTCAGCCCGAGAAATTAGCGGCTGTTGTTTCGCCTTCGTTAATTGAAATTGCTTTGGGAGAAAGTAGTATGGTAAATGTTTCTTCAAACAGTAGTTACAACACTACCTACGAATGGTCGCCTATAACCGGTTTAAGCTGCAACGCTTGTGCCACACCGGTTGTTTCGCCATACACCGAAACTGAATATACTTTGTTGGTAAAAGACACGCGAGACGGTAAAAAATTCTGTACTGCTAAAGCTGAGTTGTTAGTGGTGGTTGGCCCGCATGGCGAAGTATTGATTCCAAATTTGTTTTCGCCCAATAACGATGGCGTTAATGATGTGTTTGCAATTTATGGCAATAATATTCGCGAAGTGAGCTTAAAAGTTTTTAATCGTTGGGGCGAAAAAGTTTTTGATGTCGACAATATCTACGGTGGATGGGACGGCACTTACAAAGCAGTTGAGCAACCTTCGGGTGTTTATACCTACACAGCCGACATAGTTTTTTTGAATAACAAAAAGATGTTTAAAAGCGGCACGGTTACGCTGGTGCGGTAACTATTTAGTAAGATATTATTATAGCTTTTATTCTTGTGCTGTTGTTATGCACAGTAGTTTCTTGTAAATCTCTTGGCTATCTACATTATTCTTGCAGTAGTTTTATCATGCAACACATCGCTATTTTTGCTTCGGGTTCTGGTTCAAATGCTCGAAAAATAATTGAATATTTTTTAAACTCTACTGATGTAAAAGTTGCATTGGTAGTGAGCAATAAAGCCGATGCAAAGGTTTTGCAAATTGCTAATGAGTTTGATTTGCCTAATGTAGTTATTGATAAAAGCCAACTTGCCAATGAAGCATATATGCTTTCTCTGCTTCAGGCGCATAGTATTGATTACATTGTATTAGCAGGATTTTTATTGCTCGTTCCCAAATTTCTTGTAGAAAGCTACTCGAAAAAAATTGTAAACATTCATCCGGCATTGTTGCCAAAGTATGGTGGCAAGGGAATGTATGGCAAGTATGTACACGAGTCGGTTTACAATCACCATGAGCGCGAAAGCGGCATTACCATTCATTTTGCCAGCGAGCATTACGATGAGGGAAATATTATTTTTCAAAAGTCTGTTGCATTAAGCGAAACAGATACGCCCGAAACTATTGCGCAAAAAGTGCAACAATTAGAACATGAATTTTTTCCTGCAGTTATTGAAAAGTTGATTGCGAAAGGTTGATGTATTGGAAAAGCAGAGCTGCACAAAATACTTCTCAAGTTTAGGGCAAAAAAAAACCGGAACCCATTGCTGGAATTCCGGCTCCGACTATGACACACAAGTCTTTAATCAGCTTTATCGTGTAAGAACTTATTATCGTTTTGAATACCCGGTTGAGAAAATTCTGTACCTGTTTCTGTAACCGAATAACGAGACAAAGATAAGTTGTTTTCAGAAACGTGGTTGTTAATAATTGTTTTGCCTGCTCTTTCATAAGCCGGAGTGTTTTCCAATTCGGCTAAATTTTTTTTCATGCTATTGCGACTCAACTGTTGAAGCATCTGCTTGCGATAATCCAACTCTTTTGATGCCTCAGTAGCTGTTTCGGCAACAGGCTCATCATAACTACGTTTAAAAACAATGAACGGCTCACTCTCTTGATTTTTTTCTTCTGTTTCTTGAGAGTTATATTCTTCTAACGGTTGTTGTTCTAAAATGTTTTGTTCTGTTGAAGCATTTAACATTTCTTCATCTGCAACACTTTCGTTTGTCTCATTTATCAAAGAACTTTCTAATTCCAATTCAAACTCAATGGTGTTTTCACTAACATCAGTTGCGCTGAATCCCGAGAACAAATCAAAGTCATTTTCTTCATCATTTACAAGTGTTGATATAACAAAATCATCATCTGCGGGATTTATTAACGAAGTGTCGTTAGTGTTTGTAACAACCTCCACTACACTTGCATTTTCTTCAATTATTTCTGTTGAGTTTACAACAGTATCTTCAACAATTGTAAGCTCTGTTTCTTCTAAAGAGTAAACCACTTTTCCTGTGTTGTTTTCAACCACTGGAGCTACAGTTTTTTCGGGTACAGTAACTTTTTCTGGTTGCTTATCTAAGTCATAAACTTTCACTTTTTGCACAGGTGCGTACTGTGTTTCCAAGCGTGCTTCAAAGCCGGTTGCAATAACAGTAACCATCAATTTATTTTCTAAACTCATATCGCGGCTTGAACCAAAAATAATATCGGTATCGTTAGCTGCGCTTTGAATGTAGTCGTTGATTTCTTCAAATTCATCCATAGTAACTTCTGCAGCGCCCGATGAAATATTCACCAACACATTCTTCGCACCACGAATTTGATTGTCGTTGAGCAATGGAGAGTTTAAGGCCGCTTCTACAGCAAGTTTGGCACGCAATTCGCCTTCGGCAAATGCGCAACCCATTATTGCTGCTCCACCATTTTGCATTACGGTTTTTACATCCGCAAAATCCACGTTGATGAAGCCCGGGGTTGTAATAATTTCAGAAATTGATTTTGCAGCAGTTGTCAAAATATTGTTGGCATGGCTGAACGCCTGGCTTTGCGTTAAGTTGCCATACATGGTTCTTATTTTATCGTTGCCGATTACAAGAATTGTATCTACTTGCTCTTTTAGTTTCTGAATACCATCCATTGCATGAGAATGGCGTTTTCTGCCTTCGAAAGAGAAAGGTGTAGTTACGATTGCAACCGTCAAAATTCCCATTTCGCGAGCGATGCGAGCAACTACAGGTGCTGCTCCAGTGCCGGTGCCGCCCCCCATGCCTGCGGTGATGAAAACCATCTTGGTGTTTTTGCCCAACAGCGTGCGAATTTCTTCAATGCTTTCTTCGCAAGCTTGCATGCCCACTTCGGGATTTGCGCCAGCGCCAAGACCCTGAGTAAGCGATGGCCCAAGTTGTATTTTGTTTGGAACAGGACTTGTTTGTAAAGCTTGTGCATCGGTGTTGCAAACTACAAAGTTTACACCTTCAATGCCTTCTTGATACATGTGATTTACGGCATTGCCGCCACCACCACCCACACCAATTACTTTGATGATAGAGGCTTGGTCTTTTGGAAGGTCGAATTCAAACGGTGACATACGCACTTATTTTTAGTTGTTGATAATGATGATTAATTTTTTATTCAAAGTCTTTATTTACATCGGTGTCGGCAAACCATTCTTTAATGTCGCCAGTTAGTTTTGTCCACCATTTACTATCCTTTTCGGCATAAGGAAGTTTAATGGTTTTTCTTTCCTCGGTTTTAGGTGTTTCGGCAATTGGCTGTTGTGGCTCTTGTTGTGTTGGTTCTTCTATTACAACTTGAGGTGTTTTCTTTTTGTTTTTTGCTTCGGCTTCGGCAAGCTCTTCGTATCCTTTTATGATTAAACCAATACCGGTAGCGTACATTGGGTTTTTTAAATCATCGCGGGTGCCTTTTGCAATATGCTCGGTAGGGAAACCGATGCGTGTTTGCATACCAGTAGTATAGTCCACCAATTGTTTTAAATGTTGTAATTGCGAACCACCACCGGTTACCACCATGCCTGCATACAAGCGATTGGCGTAGCCCGAGTTTTTAATTTCAAATTGTATGGTTGCAAAAATTTCTTCCATTCGCGATTGAATGATGTGCGCCAAAGTGCGCATAGAAATTTCGCGCTTGTCGCGACCTGCAATACCCGGAATGGTAATTACTTCATATTCCTGTGTTTCGTTTGCAATTGCCGAGCCGAAGCGAACTTTAAGTTTTTCGGCCTGCGAACGCAGCACTTGGCAGCCACGTTTAATATCTTCGGTAATGATATCGCCTGCAAATGGAATAACCGCAGTGTGGCGGATGATGCCATCTTGAAAAATTGCTAAATCTGTTGTGCCACCGCCAATGTCAACTAAAGCTACACCGGCTTCCATTTCTTCGGCTTTTAAAACAGACGAAGAAGATGCCAAAGGCTCCAATATCAAACCAGACATTTGCAAGCCTGCGCGCTCTACACAACGTTTTATGTTTAATGCGGCTGCTACTTTGCCAGTAATAACATGGAAGTCGGCTTCTAATCTTCTACCAAACATGCCAATGGGGTTTTTGGCAACTTGATTGTTATCTACCACAAATTCTTGTGGCAAAACGTGAATGATGCGCTCGCCCGGCTCCAATGCCATGCGGTGCATATCGTCCAACATATCTTTTATATGCTGTTGAGTTATTTCTGATTCGCTTTCGTTGTTGGGCAGTGTGTAAATACCACGGTTTTGTTTGCTGCCAATGTGTTGTCCGGCAATGCCTACATACACCACTTTTATTTCTACACCCGATGTGCGTTGTGCTTCGGCAACTGCTTGTTGAATAGCTTCGGTGGTGGTTTGAATATTGTAAACTTCGCCACGTTGCACGCCTCCATTTGAGTCGGCACGACCCATGCCAAGAATTTTTACTTTACCAAATTTATCGCGCTGACCAACTATGCAAGCAATTTTGGTGGTGCCAATATCTAAACCAACAATTATTGGATTGTCGTTTACTTCTGTGGTTGATGTAACAGTTTCTTGCATAGCCAGTTTATTAAACTTTATAGTGATGAATGCTAATTGCTCGTCTTATCGCTTATGTTTTCTTAATTTATTATTTCTGTTGTGGTGCTGTCTGTTGTTTCGCGTTTCAGGCACACCACTTGGTTTTCAAATTTTACATTGATGCTTTTGTATTTTTCCCAACCAACACGGGGCAATGCCTCTTTGTAAAAAGTTTTAATGTTTTTCAGTTTGTCGTTTGTTTTTACCTGTGGTTTTCCAAACAGAATGGTGAAATTGCCCATGGCTGGAATAATCTCTATTTCTCCGTTTTCAAGAACGTTTACTTGGTCGGTGAGTGCATGTAAGAATGTGTCTTTTTCTATTGCTGTGATTAGTTTCCACAGTCCAAATCTTGTTATGCTGTCTTGCTTTGCATCGGTATATTTTTGCACAAAGCCTATTACCACCGGAACACGTGGTGTAAAACTATTTGAGAGCGGCATTGTTTCTGCCTTATCGCTTAAATAATAACTCACACCATCGTTGTTGATTATCCTAAGAATGGGGCGTTTTTGCTTCACTTTCACCATTAGCTGCAATTGCTGGTTAAAAAACGCCTCGGCACTATCAATGTAGGGTTGCCGTTCGAGAATACTTTCAATGCTTTTTAGATTGAGCGATGCAATTTTTTTGTTATGCAGCGAATCGCCACTTACATACACCACTTTGTCGGCAACTTCTTTTTTGGTGATGAATGAAAGCCCGCTTTCGTAATCAACGTTTACGTTTATGCCGGTGCAAACAATTTCGGCTTGTTTGTTTATTGCCGAAGTGAGCAAAACCACAAACGCTGCGATGCCAGTGATGCTTACCATCACCATCAATACCTTTCGTAAAATTATTTGCCAGCGTTTCATTTAATAAGCGAGTGGAAAGTTCTTTATCACCAAGAAATTTCCAATGTCAAAAGAGCGATAGGGGCAAGATGAAACGAAAGGGAGTTGTATACAATTTTGGTGGAAATTGCCTCGAGTGAATATTTAGTTGGACGAGTGATTTTGTCCTAACTTAAAATACAGGTTTTGATATAGCCAAATGCAGCGCGCGGCAACTTTTTTTAAAAAAAGCACTGCCCGCCATTGACTTGGCACGGTTTTGGGTTCATATTGCAGGTGTTCAACGCAATTAGCAATATGAAAAACATAATATCACTTTTACTTATACTCCTAAACTTTGGTTTTGTTTCATTAAAAGCACAAGAAATTGAAAGCCGCTACAAAACGCCTACGGCTGTAAAGTTGCGCAACATTGAAAAACTGGAAACCAATGCAAAGTTTTTCTTAATTGAATCGGGTGTATTTGGTGCAGTTGGGGTTGGTTGCTTGGCTGGCGGCATTGCAAAAGCAAACAAAGCCCCCGATTACTCGGCACATTTTACCAAGGAGCAAAAACAGCAATATGCCGAGCGTTGGGATAAAACCGGCAAGGCATTGATAGGCTTGGGAGCCGGATTTACAGCAGCATCGGTAGTGTTTGGAGCCTTGGGCATAAAATGTGTTTACGACATTAAGAGCCGTAAACCAAAGTATAAACTAAAATTAGACTTGGGCGTAGGCGAACATCCCGGACCCGCTGCCAAACTAAAGTTCTAAAAGAGATAGTATTTGGTGTACTTGTAAAAAGCTGCTTCCCTAAAAAGGAGCGGCTTTTTTGTTGATTATTCTTTTAAAGATTCAATGTATAAAGCAAGGCCTTCTACTTGGTCGGTGGTTAAGTTTTTATAGCCGGGCATGGTGTTTTTGCCATCGCGAATGATTGCAATGATTTCGTCATGATTTAATGCCGACATTTTCAAGTTTTTTGCTCCTGCAAGCATTGCATCGCCACTGGCACCGTGGCAATTCAAACACTCGGCATTGTAAACAGTTTTGCCTACGGCAACCAAGCCGCCTTCTACGTTTGAGGTATCAACTACAATTTTTCCTTTTTTGGCACGGCTCATTTCGGCAAGCCCATAACTGGTAAGTATTAAAAGCAATGAAAGCACCGCAAGTGCTTTGTTTTTCTTTTTAAAACCAATTGCCGCCAAAGGGATGGACACAAGCACGGTTGTGATTTTTACAAGCAACAAGTTGTTGATGTGTGCACCCATTACCAGCAAAGCAACTCCGGTAATTAAAAACAACGAACTTATTGCCATTTCGGGAATGCGAGTTTGTTTAGTGTATTTTTCGAGCGCCTCGTTTTTATTTAATACCAACAACACAGTTTTAATTAAATAATGAAGCAAAAAAAGTGTTACAACGAGCTTGTGAGTATGCAATAAACCAGTGTACATAAATTATTAATTTGATGGCAAACCTAAAAAGCTGCTGCTATTTATTCGGAACAATTTGCACAATACGTTTTTGAGGCTGGTTATTTTGGTTTTTTTACAACAACTGCGCTGCCGAACTTGTATGGATTGCTGTGCAGTAACGAAGATAATTTTAGAATGCTGAAT
>CAZYXR010000110.1:4564-7860 GCA_964650845.1 uncultured Chitinophagaceae bacterium | reverse complement strand
ATTGCCTTTTTCGCCATGGCAAGGCGAGCAATGAATAGTGTAAATTTCTTTACCTTTTGCCAAGTTTTCTTTTGTAGCCTCAAGTGGATTTTGAATGGTTGCTCCAGCTTTAGCGTATTCCTCTTCCCACTTTGCGGGGTCGTGTGTAAAATGGTTTTTAGCCATGTAACTCATTAGAAAAGCCTGATTGGTTCTTATCTTTTCGTCAGCAGGAACCCAACCGCGAGGAATAGTACCCACTACCGGTTTACGCGCACTCATGTTAAATCCTTCAGGTGTGCTGATTGGACTTTCAGAGTAAGTTTCATAACCCGGGCTGTAGTTCATATCTGGCATAAAAACCTTTCCCGGTTTTTTCAAATCGCGGCTGCAAGATGTAGCAACGGTTGCTGCTACTATCGAGAAAAGCAAAATGTATAATGTATTTTTCATTTTCAAATCGTCAATTTTTCAAATCACACTATTACAGTGTTTCCCCTTCTTTAAAAATTTTTGTTTTTACTTCTACCGCTCCATTGTGCTCGCAAATTGATTTCAACTTAGCTACTTCAGTTTCGCTTTTTCCGTCAATATCAAACACAAATGCAAAACGGTCATCGGTAGTGCGCTCATCAAAAATGCGCGGCACATAACCAGGAAATAGTTTATTGCGCACACAGTACGTTAACACCATACCCCATGCTGCAAACAACACCGTCAACTCAAACGTAATTGGAATAAATGACGGCAATGCAAAGTAAGGTTTACCACCAAAATTGATTGCATAATTCGTAGTCATCACCCATGTCATCAAAGTTAATGCTACGGTTGTTCCTGTTAAACCAAACAAGAAGCCAGCTGTGTGAAGGCGCGTGTCTCTATAACCCAACACATGTTCTAATCCGTGAACCGGAAACGGTGTTAGTGTTTCGTGAATTTCAACACCATCGTGAACAAGGTGTTCGGCAGCATGAAGAAAAATTTCTTCATGATCCCACATGCCTACTAAGAATTTATTACTGCTCATATTTTTGAGATTCTTACTTGCTTTAAAATATTATTTATCCTCTTTATCCAAAATTCCCACCTGATAACTACCAACGTAACCACCGTGCGCAGAATTTTCTTGTTTAGCACGCTCTGCTTTTGCCACAGCCGATGATTTTCTGAAAATAGATTTTACCTCGGCAATGGCTACCACAGGGAAAGTTCTTGCAAACAATAGGAACAATGTCATAAATACACATATTGAACCAAGATAAATACCAATATCTACCCAAGTTGGCGAGAAATATGCCCAGCTTGAAGGCAAGAAATCATCGGCCAATGAAGTAACAATGATTACAAAACGTTCGAACCACATACCGATATTCACAAATATTGAAAGCACAAAAGTTACCCAAAGGTTTCTGCGCGCAGCTTTAAACCAATATGCTTGTGGCGAAAGTACGTTACAAGTCATCATCAATGTATAAGCCCACCAGTACTTACCCAATGCACGATTAAAGAAAGCATGTTGCTCATACAAGTATCCCGAATACCACGCAATAAACAATTCGGTTAAGTACGCAATACCAACTATTGAACCAGTCAATACAATGATTTTATTCATTGATTCAATGTGGTTTACGGTAATATAATCTTCCAATTTGAATACAAGACGAACAACAAGCATCAGCGTTTCCACCATTGCAAAGCCCGAAAAAATTGCACCCGCCACGAAATAGGGAGGAAAGATGGTTGTGTGCCAACCCGGTATTACCGAAGTGGCAAAGTCAAAAGATACTATCGTGTGAACCGACAATACAAGCGGTGTAGAAAGCCCCGCCAACACCAATGATAGTGATTCAAAACGTTGCCATTGCTTGGCAGTTCCTTGCCAGCCAAACGACAAAATGTTATAAATGAATTTTCTTGTTTTACCTTTCGCTCTATCGCGGATGGTTGCAAAATCTGGCATCAAACCCGAATACCAAAACAATAAAGAAACCGAGAAATAAGTTGAAATCGCAAACACGTCCCACAACAAGGGAGAGTTGAAGTTTACCCATAACGGACCACGTGTATTAGGATAAGGGAAAATGAAGAAATCTAACCATTGGCGACCTGTGTGCAACAGCGGAAAGATACCTGCGCATATTACCGCAAAAATGGTCATCGCCTCGGCTGCACGGTTGATACCGGTGCGGAAACGCTGACGGAACAACAACAAGATTGCCGAAATTAGCGTTCCTGCGTGGCCTATACCAATCCACCAAACGAAGTTGGTAATATCCCATGCCCAGCCAATTGTTTTATTCAACCCCCAAGTACCGATACCAAACCAAATTGTCCATCCTAAACAGAATAAGAAAAACAAAGATCCAGTTGCCATAAGGCTGAACAAAATCCACCAACTAAGTGGCGGTGTGCCTTCTGTGGGTTTTACTAACTCGTCAGTAATCTGCGTGTAATTTTTTACCGAAGGTCCAATGAGGGGTTCCCTAAATTCCGATTCGTAAGCGTGCATTTTTTATGCTTGTTTGAATTTTTTAAAAATTATGCTTTAGTAGCTTCTGCTTCTGTGTTTCTGATTTGTGTCAAATAAACAACATTCGGCAATGTGTGAATTTCTTCAATTACACCAAAAGTTCTTTCGTCATTGAACAACTTAGTTACTACTGCTTCTTTATTATTTCTATCGCCAAATGTAATAGCACCGGTAGGGCAAGCAGTTTGGCAAGCAACTTGTGCATCGCCATCTCTTAACACTCGGTTCTCTTTTTTGGCAGTTAGTTTTGCTTCTTGCAAACGTTGAACACAGAAAGAGCATTTTTCGATAACCCCACGTGAACGAACCGTAACATCCGGGTTCAATACCATTCTTGAAACTGGCTCGCGTAAACCGATTTGGTATGATGCCAAACCTTCGTCATTACCAGTACCCCATTTTTTATCAAAGCTATCGTTGCCCGAGTAGTCGAACCAGTTAAATCTACGCACTTTGTAAGGGCAGTTATTTGCACAATATCTTGTACCGATACAACGGTTGTATGTCATTTGGTTCAAACCTTCGCTGCTGTGGTTGGTAGCTGCAACAGGGCAAACGTTTTCGCATGGTGCATTGTCGCAATGTTGGCAAAGCATAGGTTGAAATACCACGGTTGGGTCTTCTTCGCTTCCGGCAAAATAGCGGTCAATGCGCAACCAGTGCATTTCGCGAGCGCGTGTAACTTGGTCTTTACCTACAACAGGTATATTGTTTTCTGCATTACAAGCAACTACGCAAGCGCTGCAACCTGTGCAGAGAGAAGAACGAAGGCGGCAAGAAATATGCG
>CAZYXR010000110.1:0-4554 GCA_964650845.1 uncultured Chitinophagaceae bacterium | reverse complement strand
TGCAACCTGTGCAGGTGTTCAAGTCCACAGCCATTGTCCAGTGATGTCCCGGACGGTCAAATGTAGGATAAAGCGTAACCAATTCCTCCATGATGTGTGCGCGATCTTCATTGCCAGCGTGGGGATTTTTGATATACTCTTCAAGAGTAGCTTCTTTTACAATTTTACGGGTTTTGGTACCGCCCAAACCTTTTAATGTAAGGTTGTGGTGCGTTTGTGTGATAGCTAATTTTTCTGTTCTGCCAGACTTAGTAAAAGTAACATTACCTACAACACCAGTACCTGAAGCTAAGAATGGATATGCATTTTTACCGTTTTTCAGCAAGTCGTGGTTTACAGCTGTTCTTCCAAAGCCAAGTGCAACACCAAAAGTACCGTCAGGCGTGCCAGGAACAGCAACCACCGGCAATTCAATTTCATTATCGCCAGCTTTTAGTTTTATAACATGATAATCTTTCATGTCCACATCTGCTGTCAAACCGTTCTTTTCAGCAAATTTAGGGCTTACTACTATGTAGTTATCCCACGTTACTTTACTTACCGGATCTGGTGTTTCCAACAACCAAGGGTTATCGGCATAAGTACCATCACCAACTGTTAGCGATTCATATAATTTAAGCTGGTTTTCACCGTAGCTTGCAACTTCTTTTGCTAGCAAAGCTGCTGCTTCGGTAACATTTGGATTACCCGCAACCGTTACTGCTGGCGCAACATTCAATACTACTTCACCATCGTGAACCGCAGTATCCCAAAATGCCCAAAAACCGTTGTACTTGCTTTGTTTGGTATAAACATTTGCCTCCCAATATTTTTGAACATACTCGTAGTAGTTGGCAGGTTTGCCACTGTATGTCAATAATGTTTCTTGAAATTGACGGGTATCAAACAATTTTGAAATTGCAGGTTGAACAGTATTCAACACTCCTGCTTTTACCTCAACATCACCCCAACTTTCTAAGTAGTGGTTGTCGGGCAAAACATAACCTGCTACAGCAGATGTTTCATCTAAGCGGTTAGCGAACGAAACACTCAACTCCGCTTTAGAAATCAATTCCGCTAACTCCTTGCCTTTGGGATGGTTGTAAACCGGGTTTGATTCGTAGAAAAGAACACCTTTTAATGCTCCGCTTTTCAAGCCTTCATATAAATCTGCTGCTGCTTTATCCGATCCTTGTTTTAGATAAACAGGGCGATCGAAAGATAATGCCTTGCCGTAGTTTCCCAATGCTGAGTTAATAGCATTTGCCAACAACTGTGCCTTTACATCGTTGCTGCCGCTTACCAACAATCCTTCGCCTTTAGCTGCTACTAATGCTTTTGCTGCAGCTTCTACTTTTGCATTATTCAAACCGCCTGCAAGGCTGCTACCTGTAACCACGTTGTAAATGGTAATTAACGCAGCTTCTTCATCGGCAGGTTTTACTGGAACACGCACATCGGCTTTGAATCCAGTAACTGTCGGCACACTTTCAATTTGGAAAGTTTGCGACATGGTTTGTTTCTCTTTAGAAACTTTACGGTTTACCGCCCAATCGCTTTCGTACTCAGTGTGATTCAGCCATGTACCCAAATAATCTGCTCCTACACCTACAATTACTTTTGCATTAGCAAACTGGTAATTTGGCGCCGCGCGAACACCAAACGACTGTTGGTTTGCATCTAACAATCCTGAATATGAAACTGCATCATATACATACTGTTCTACATTAGGATATGCTGCAATAAATTCGCTGATAACAGCTTTTGTTGAAGGGCTGGCAACAGACGAAGTGAACAATGCTACTTTGCTACCTGCTGCTTTTAAGGCATCTAATTTTTCTTTAACTTCTTTATCTGCTACTTCCCAAGTAATATTTTCTTTTCCTCTACGTGGATTTTTGTAACGCGCACCATCATACAAACTTAAAACTGATGCTTGTGCACGCGCAGAAGTTCCACCTTTGGTTACAACACTCTGTTTGTTTCCCTCTACTTTAATTGGGCGACCTTCGCGTGTTTTTACCAACAAAGCATTATACTCTCCTGCGCTAAAAAACGCAGTAGAATAATAATTAGCAACACCCGGCACTACTTCTTCAGGTTTCCAAGCGTAAGGTATTGACTTACGCACAGGCATTTCGCAACTTGCGGCAATTGTAGCAGCCGTTACGCTAAAGCCCAGCATTTTAAGAAAATCTCTTCTGTTGGTACTACCTGTAGTAGAAATAGCATCTGCTGCACTACCTAACACCGGAAGTTGTTCAGCAAATTCTTTATCTTCCACCACGGTGAAAGCAGTATGCTGATTTTTTTCTTCTAATCCTTTCCAATATACTTTATCTGCCATATTACTTTGAGTTGCGAGATGTGAGTTGCTTTTGTAAAGACCCTTTAGCACTTCTGTTCTCTGTTTCTAATTTCTTGTTTCTGTTTTAGTAATGACATTTTTGACACTCCGTACCTCCAATTCTTTCCACAGTAACCTTATCAATCTTCTTGCTCTTTAATTCTTCATGAATTTTTTCGTAAGTAGAGTAATAGTTGTTTGTAGCGAACTGTGTTACTTCCGACTGGCGATGACAGTTTACGCACCATCCCATTGAAAGCGGAGAATATTGATAAACTTCTTCCATTTCTTGAACCGGACCGTGGCAATTTTGGCAAGCAATTTTACCTGCATTTACGTGCTGCGCGTGGTTGAAGTAAACGTGATCGGGCAAATTGTGAATACGCACCCACTCTATTGGTTTTGGATCGGCAACATATTTTTGTGTTTCCACATCCCAACCTGCCGCTGCATAAATTTTTGCAATCTCTGTTTTTCCATGTTCTGGTCCTTGCTGAACATTTTTATGACAGTTCATACAAGTGTTTACCGATGGAATGTTGCTGTGCTTACCTGTTGCTGCGGTTGAGTGGCAGTACTGACATTCGATTTTATGTTTTCCAGCATGCAACTGATGCGAGAATTTGATTGGTTGTGTGGGCTGATAACCTTGTTGGCGACCAAAATGAATTGCGCCATCAACCAAGTGGTAGAAAGTGAAAATAACCAATAACAAAATTACAACCGCTCTAAGTTTGCGCGATTTCCAAAAAGGTGTATTGTCTTCGGCAGGAAGCACTTCGCCTTTTTTCTCTGCAACAATGCGATCTAATTTTTTGGTAACGGTGATAAGTATTAAAACAAGTGTAACCAAGAAAGCTACAAAAATGTAAGTAGCCATTCCTGGAGATGAAGATTCTGCTTTGCCGCCTTCGGTTGGTGTCGCAGTGGCTGCTGGTGCTCCAGCCGCTTTCACTTCAGAATTATCTACATACAACAATATTTTTTCAATCTCTTCGTCTTTCAACGCAGGAAACAAGTTCATTTGAGATGGAGCCCAGTTGCTCATTGAAACTGCGTAAGCATAACCAGCTTTTGTAGGTGTGTTCCAATTGCGAATCCACTCGTACAACAACTGCTTTCCAGTTTTGCCACCGTGGTCACCCGCTCCTTCCCAACGAGCCAAAACACCCTTAAGTGCCGGTCCCGTAGCGTTTTGCAACGGATTGTGACAAGAGGCGCAGTTAGCTTTAAAAAGTGCTTTACCTTCAGCAACTGCTGCTGCATCTTGAGCTACTGCTACAACAGACATTAACAAAAACAAGGCAGAAAATGCCAAGCTTAGTAGGCTATTTTTGGAACTTTTAGTGATTTGGCCCAGCGACCAACAATGCACATTTGTCATCGAATTGTCATTTTTTTGCCGCGCAAATATGAACCCCCTTGCCGAAATACCAAAAGTAATTGAGTAATTTTTTTGACAAGATGCATCTTTAGAATGATTCTTAATAACAAGTAAAATCATTGTAGCAAAAAGACTGACAATATTGGCAACATCGGAAGTATAGAAAAATAGGTAAAGTACAGGAAACTAACAGCTAAACAAGCTAGGCAAAAACAAAAGTTTAACCTTGAAAATTGTAAATAATCCGTTGTAAAATCGATGTGAAAATCACAGAATTGCAAGTATATCTTTTATGATACCAAAAGCATTTCTTTCACTTTATCCACTATTTCGGTTTTAGTGAAAGGTAATCCTTGTACTTTGTTTAGCACTTCCACATTGCGCAAATATTTTGCACGAATCATCAGCGCAAGTTGCCCCGTGTTTATTTCCGGAATCAATACTTTATCAAACTGATTCATTAACTGTTCCAGATTTTGGGGCAATGGATTCAAATGACGCAAATGTGCATGAGCAACTTTGTGCCCATCGGCAATGAGTTCCTTTACAGCAGCCCGCACAGAACCATAAGGTGAACCCCAAGCTAATACTAATACGCTACCTGAGTTTTCACCCAAATCTACTTTCAATTCAGGAATGGATGCAGCAATTAACTCAATTTTTTGAGCGCGCGTTTTTACCATAAATTCGTGGTTAGCAGGGTCGTACGAAATATTGCCTGTAACATCTTGTTTTTCCAAACCACCAATACGGTGTTCCAAACCTTTTATTCCCGGTGGAGCCCATTGGCGCACCAATTCGGCATTTCGCTTGTAAGGAAAATACTGTTCTGCGCCTTGTTTGG
>CAZYXR010000109.1:0-8449 GCA_964650845.1 uncultured Chitinophagaceae bacterium | reverse complement strand
AGCCTGCTCCTGTTGCCGTGCGGCTTACGCGGATGCGGATGATGTCTGTGCCTTCATCCGGTGTGGCTATCAGTTGTGCGCTTGTATATGGATTCCATGTGTTGCCATAATCTATACTGTATTCATACACATCTGTTACTGTGCCTGTGCCGCCACTGCCTCCGCTGAATGTAGCACTGATGGTTTGATTTAAACATACCGTGCTGCCCGATGAGATGCTCGGCACGATGGTTTGAGCGGATGGGAGAGCGTGTACTGCTATCGTTTTACTTGCATCTGCTGTGCCGCATGAGCCGCCACTTGTGGTTAACGTCAGCGTTACTATGGATGGCGCATTTGCCGCTGTGTAGGTCGCGTTCAAATCGTTAGCATTCGGGTCGAATGTGCCGCCTGCGCCTCCGTCATCCCATGTGCCGCCTGTGGCGCCTCCGCCTACACTACCGCCTAAGGCTACTGTCGTTCCGCCCGCGCATATTGCCGATAAGGCAGCACCCGCAGAGGCGGTGGGATTAGGGTTAGTTCCTATATTCACCGCACTGCTTGTGGCGGTACAAGTGGCTGCATTCGTGGCTATCACATAGTAGCCGTTGCCTGCCGAAAGACCCGTCCACGACAAGCCAGAACCTGTGCCTGATTTGGCTGACTGAACAGTTGCATTGCTTGAATTATACAACTGGTAGCTTACTCCGCTTACCGATGTGCTTGATGTTATTGTGCCATTGCCTCCGGGGCTTGCACATATTGTACTGCCCGTTAATACCAATGCCGTAGGCTTTGCATTTACCGTTACCGCTGTACCATTACTTGCTGCTCCCCAGCAGCCATTGTTTGCACCTCGTATGTAATAAGTTACGGTGCCGTTAGATGAGGTAGGTGCAGCATACGTTGTGGCTGTGCCCAACGATGTACCTGCCGTGCCAACCGTGCCTGGCGCGTTAACCCAGTGATACACATGCCCTGTACCAAGGTTATTGGCATTGCGGGTTAGTGTAGGCGATGTAGCGCCATTACATACCGTTGTGCCACCGGTGGGAGCCGGTGTTGGTTTTGCCGGCTCGGTGTGGCGATAGGTAAGAATGGAAGAACCATTATTAGGTGTAGTAGCCCAAGTGCATGAAGTTCTGTTGGTAGAAACACGTACACTAGTGGTAGTGCCAGAGAACCACCCATTTGATGATGCATTGGCAGCCAACGTAACTGTTGATGCGCTTCCATTTGTTGGTCTAATTCGATATTGATTTACGTTTGCAGGAAAACTAGCAGGCGCAACCCAATTGTAATAGGTGTTTTGTGTTACAGTTATATCACTATAAGCCCCACCCCCTACGCGTATTGAGCCATTGCTGCAAGCCGAGGCTGCTGTAAAAGTAGGGCTTGTTTCTCCGGCTACCTCGTAGCCAGATGTGCAAGGAACTACAAGTGTTACCGTAATAGTTTGATTTGGGGAACTACAGGTTACCGAACCATTTGCTCCACCCCAATTTTGATTTCCTATGCATGGCCTCACTGTAAAACCATTGTTACAAGCACAAATAGCACCATTAGAAGATGCCGTTAATTCTAGTCCGGAACCACAAGTACCAACCGCCCAGTAATAGCCTCCCGATAATGTTGCAGAATAAGCTGTTCCGTTTTTCAAAGCAGTAATTATTGCTGTGGCAACAGCACCTGTTGCTGTTCTTGTTCCTCCTGTGCCTGAAATTTCAATCGAAGCATAAGAACTAGGAGTGCCTATTCCAGACCTCCATGTGTTCCATGCTGTACATTGCGTTGGCGACCCGGAACCACTAGTAAACGATTGTGAATAAACATAATTTTGCGCTGCGGAATTCTGCGGTGTAAAAAACACAAAACTCACCATCGCCATTGCAAATGTTTTCAATGCTAATGCTGTTTTGTGCGTTACTCGTGTAAAAAATTTCATAATTTACTAAATTTTATGGGTGGTTAATTTGTAGTAGTTTTTTTTTATAATTAAAGTAGCAAGCAAACATCGTGCCACAATTTAGTGTTTTAAATAAACGATAGCTGTAAAGACATCAAATTAACACCTATGGGGTGGTTTTGTCAATATAATTGGTTAATAAAGTTACTTGGGTAGTGCACACGGCAAAGGAATTATTGCTTGTGTGCTGAATTTTCGGGCTATAAAAATATTCCTTTTTAGAGAAAATACAAGTGCTGCGCAATGTTTTAATGCCGAGATACTGCATAAATGAGGATTTTGTGAATATGATGTACGCTAAAACGGGATAAAAGTTGCGTACGAAGCGTTTGAGCGGGTGGAAAGGAGGAAGGATTTGGAAGGGTGGAGGGAGGAAAAGTTGGAATGGCGGAATGAGGGAAAGTTGGAATGATGGAATCGGGGAATGATGGAGGATTGGAATGGGGAAATAATGGTATAGAAGTAAGTAGGGTAATTTTTACACTTCGCGCAGCACCGTGCGAAAAGCCACAAACTTATCGGGGAAAAGGTCTTTTACTTCTTTCTGCAAGTCTTTTGCAAATTCGTTTTGATAGGTAAAATAGTCGCTCATAGCATTGGCAAAATATTGAATGGCATAGGTAATGCCATCGGTTTGGTCGGCTTCTACCACGCGGTACATTTTGTAGGATGTAAAACAGCCTGTTGCAAGCACTTTGGGGATGTGTTCCTGCTTCATCCACGGCAGCCACACATCGTTAATATCGAGGTCTATTTTTACGGTTACGTTGTAGATTATCATAAATAAAAAGTTAATTGAAAAAAGAGAAACGACCAATGACGAAAGACCAACGCCCAAAACCATCTGCTTAGTTAGTGAAAAACAGGCACGGGATTCAAAAAGCGGAGAATGGCATTTTTGGTGCGCATGTATGCAGTATCAAAGTCTTTGTTCAGCACTACATAATCAAATTGGTTTTCGGCACGCAATTCTTCTTCGGCACGTTGGTAACGTTGTTTTAAAGTTTTTGCACTTTCGGTATTGCGGGCTTTTAGGCGTTCGAGCAACGACTCTTTTGAAGGAGGCTTTACAAAAATGGTAAAGCAATCGGCTCCAAATTGTTTTTTGATATTGGCTGCGCCTTTAATGTCAATATCAAACACCACCGTTTTGCGCTGCGCCCATAGCCTTTCTACCTCGGCTTTCAAGGTGCCATAATTAATGCCTTGATATACTTCTTCGTGTTCAATAAACTCGCCTGCCGAAACTTTTTTTTGAAAATCGGCTGCCGAAATAAAGTAATAATCTTTGCCATCGGCTTCACCGCTGCGCATGGGGCGCGTGGTGACCGAAACCGAAAATGCCAAATCGGAAAAATGCACTAAAAGCTTTTTTACAATAGATGTTTTACCTGCCCCGGAAGGCGAGGTGATAACAATAAGTTTTTTGGTGAATTGTTTTACTGCTGGCGCGTGTCCCATTGTTTAATTTTATTGATGCTTTTTTGTGGAGGATTTTTTATTGTTTCTCTTCTGGTTTTTTCTTTTTTCCGGCTGCTGCTGTAAGTTTTTCAATTTCTTTATCAATGTAATAAAGCGATTGAGGCCCCGAGCCTATTAGTTTTATTTTATCAATGAGGCGGGTAAACTGCACTTCTTCTTCGCGTTGTTCGTCCACAAAAAATTTAAGAAATTCTACGGTGGCGTGGTCTTTTTCGTTGCGCGCCAAATCTACAATGCTGTAAATGCTTTTGGTTACCTTTTGCTCGCCTACAAGCGATAGCTCGCATATTTCTACCACAGATTTAAAATTCACCTGCGGTTTTTTCAATTCTGGAACTAAGGCATGGCCGCCCATTTCGTTGATGTAGTTGAAAAACTTCATAAAGTGGGCGTGTTCTTCGGCCGATTGCTTAAAGAAAAAAGCGGCTGCGCCTTCGTAGCTTTCTTTATCGCACCACGAAGCCACAGCGAGATAATGGTAGATAGCACCCATTTCTAATGCAAGGTGGTCGTTCAAGGCTTTTTCAATCTTTTTTGGTATGAGCATAAAATCAATTTGATTTTGAAAAAATTATCGGTGTTTGCGCCCGCTGAAGGTATTGTGGGGGCAATCGCATTTGCTTCCTTTGCAGGCACTAAAAGCGGTGCCCAACACAAGGGTTAAAATAAAAGCTGCAAAAATTAGTTTGATTCGATTTGTAAATAACACGTTGCAAAAGTAACAGATGCCATCGGAGCGCAAAACTATTTTATTGTGTGTGTTAAACTGGGGCATTGGTCACGCTGCTCGCTGTGTGCCGTTAATTGAAAAATGGCTGGGCGAAAATAAGCGCGTAGTAATAGCCTCGGATGGCGCGGCATTGCAGATGCTACAAGGAGAATTTGCCCAATTGCAGTTTGAAAAACTACCTCCTTACGAGGTGTATTACAATGAAAGCGGCAACATGGTAGTAGCAATGGCGCAGCAACTGCCAAAGTTTATTAACGCCATTTTTAAAGAGCATAAAGCACTCAATTTTTTGGTTGAAAAGTACTCGCCCGAAATGGTGGTTTCCGATAGTCGCTTTGGTTGCTACACTACGAAAACAAAATCTGTTTTCATCACTCATCAATTGCATTTGATAATGCCCAAAGCCTGGAAATGGATGCAGCCGATAGTAAATCATTTCAACCATAAACAAATTGCAAAGTTTGACGAATGCTGGGTACCCGATGTAGAGGGTGCAAACAATTTAAGCGGCAAACTATCGCACCCGGCCTTGCCTAATGTGCGGTACATTGGTTGGCTTTCGCGCTTTAAAAAAGCAGCTAAAACAGAAAAAAAGTTGGATGTGTTGGCGGTGCTTTCGGGCCCCGAGCCACAACGCACAATATTGGAAAAAAAACTGCGTAAACAGTTGCGCGAAAGTAATTTGAGTTATTTGCTTGTAAGGGGTTTGCCGGGCAAATCAAAACCTCAAAAAAGCAACGAAATAAACTACCTAAATGCCGATGAACTAGCTAAGGCAATTGCGGAAAGTAAAATAGTAATTTGCCGCAGCGGATACAGCACGGTTATGGATTTGATGACCTTGCAGGCCGATACAAAAATTGTGTTTGTACCCACACCCGGGCAAACCGAGCAGGAGTATCTGGGCTTTCAACTCGAAAAGCGGGACTTTGTTTCATCTGTAAGCCAATTGCACTTAAATGTGTTTGACTTTACTTAGTGGTCGTTTAGCACTTTTTCAATAGCTACTTTATCGGCATCAATTGCCTTTGTGAGCGCGTCCATTGATTCAAACTTTTTTTCATCGCGTATGTATTGCAGCAGTTCTATTGTTATTTTTTCGCCATAAATTTCTTTGTCGAAATTCAGGATGTTTACTTCTACCGAAAGCGAATTGCCATTAAATGTAGGATTGAAACCAATGCTCAACATGCCTCCATATTTTATGCCTGCATGATGCACTACTGCCGCATAAATTCCCCTGCGGGGAACCAATTTGTGCGCATCGCTGATGCTGATATTTGCTGTGGGGTAGCCGAGTTTTCTGCCGTTTTGCAAACCTTTTACTACCAAGCCTTCTATTGTGTAATTGTGCCCCAACAAATCATTTGCGGTATGTATGTTACCTTCGGTAAGTGCGTGGCGAATTTTGGTTGAACTGATGGTGATTTGCTCTAAAGTTTCTTTTTGAATTTCATCTACTTCATATCCAAAACGGTGGCGCATCTGGCGCAGCAGGTTGATGTCGCCACTGCGGTTTTTGCCAAACTTGTGGTCGTAGCCGATAACAATCTGCTTGGGTTGAAAGTTTTTTACCAAAAAGTACTCTATGTAATCATCGGCACTTTGCTCAGAAAAACTGCGCGAAAACGGAACGATAACCACGTTATCAATACCATAGCTTTCGAGTAAAGCAATTTTTTCTTCTATTGTATTTAGCAGTTGCAGCGAGCCGTCTTGCGGGGTTATAACCAAGCGCGGATGCGGATGAAAAGTAACAATGATGCTTTCTCCGTTAATATTTTTAGCAAGCTGTGTAATTCGTTTTATCAGTTGCTGGTGGCCTTTGTGCACACCATCAAACGTGCCAATGGTAATTACCGAGTTGTTGAATTTCGGAAGTTTAGAAAGGTCGGTAAATACACGCATAAACAATAAAAAAATTTTGGTGGCGGTGTGCGAATGTAGCGCAAATACACTACGCAAGCAGGCATAAAAAAAGCCACCCGAAAAACGGATGGCCTTTTTTTACTTAACTAAAAATCAAAAAAATTATTCTACAACTACTTGTTGGCGAGAAACTCCAGATTTAGTTTTTAAAGCAATTGTGTAAATGCCTTTTGCAAAGCCACTTACATTCACTGTAATGTTGTGTTGAGAAGCAACGGCTTCAACATTGCTTATTACTACTTTTCCTGTTACATCAAACATTTCAACTGTCAAAGCTTCGTTGTTATTCAAATCGGCTTTGATGTTTAAAACAGAAGATGCAGGATTTGGATAAACACTTACTCTGTTAAAAGCTGCTACATCAGAAATTGAACTTGAAGTACCAATTGCAAATGTTGCGGTTGCAGTGCAGCCTTTAGAATCTGTAACTGTAACCGACTGGCTTGGCGATGCAGCTAAATCATTAACAGAAGCTGTTGTTTTAGGGCTACCGCTCCACTCGTAAGTGTATGGTCCGGTTCCACCAGAAGCAGAAACTGTTGCAGTGCCATTGTTTTGGTTGCCTGTAGCAGGAGTGGTGTTTACTACTGAAGCCGCTACTGCGCTTGCCGGTTCAGCAATTGCAACTCCGGCAGAAGTTGTACATCCTTTGCTATCGCTAACTACTACTGTGTAGCTGCCCTGTGCAACATTCAACAATGAATCGTTGTTTTGTGCTGGTGTTGAGTTCCAAACAAATGTGTAAGGAGCAGTACCTCCGGTTGCTGTTGCTCTTGCATTGCCTGTGGTTCCGCTTTTACATACAACATCGGTAATTTTTGTTGCATTAGCTACCAGTGCAGTAGGCTGCCCCACTGTAATAGTAGTAGTAGTAAAACAGTTTTGCGCATCGGTTACTGTAACTGTGTATTGACCAGCAGCCAAGCCTTGTGCTGTTGCAGTAGTTTGCTGAGGTGTTGTGCTCCATTTGTAGGTTAAGCCATTTCCTGTAGCTACTACTCCTGCATTTCCATTTACTCCATTAAAACATGTTGGATCTGTTTTGCTGGTGCTACCAATAGTAGGACCGCCAGTGTTAGAAATTGTTACTGAATCAACAGTAACACATCCACCCGAACCTGTAACAGTAACTTTGTAAGTACCTGCTCCTACATTGGCAATTGAATTTGAAACAGATGCATTGCCACCCCAAGCGTAAGTATAAGGAGCAAAGGTTTGGTTTGAAACGCTAACTGTAGCACCGCCATTTGCTTGACCGCAAGCCGCTGGAGTTGTATTGAATGACAATGAATGACAAGCAGTTTCAACTGTTATGAAAGGCAAAAAGAATGCTGTTTGCATCAACAATTGATTGCAAGGTGCTGGTGCATTCATCAAAAATGGGCCGGGACCAGAAAGGTTGGCATTTGCATTCAACCTAAGGTTTTGATAGTAAAGCGTATTGCCCGGTATAGTGCTTGAATTAGCAAAAGTATCGTTGCAAGAAGTAAAGTAACCTCCCAAGATTTGAAGATTGTCTGACTCAGGACCTTTGAAATCTAAACGCACTGCAAAAGTTTCGCCCACAGGGTAAGATACATTTGGATAGAACATTGCCGGAAAGAAACCGCCATTTAAGTCCAATGACTGGTTCAACACAATAGTATCAGACCAAGTAACTCTTGGTGTAAACCAATCGTGTGTTGGCGTGTTTGGCGTGCCGGTAAGACCAATTGAGTCGGCTCTTAAAACAGATATAATGAAAGTATCGTTTAACCCACTGGTGTTAACTACTTTAAGCGGAATAAAAAGGCTATCTACATGCACTTTGCTTGTAGCTCTGCTGTATTTTTTGTTGTTATCTACATCAACTAATGAGTCATAAGCTTGGATAACATTTCTGAAATCAAGGATGCTATCGTTAGAGTAGTTTTTGTTTATTCTCCAAGCGAATCTTTTGTTTTGGTAGCCATTGCCAGCATTTGCCAAACCAAAGGCTCTGTCAATAGAATCATAATCTAAAATGAAGCTGTTGAAAATGTTTCTACCAGCACTTTCGGGGCGACTAACTGATGGCTTAAAAGATGATGCATCAGACTTCGTGTTTTTCACATGCTCATACACTTTTGAGATTTCAGACGAACTGATTTCTTTCAGCTGTGCAGAAACACTGAAAGCCGTAAAAGCAACCAATGATGCTAAAATGGATAAACGTTTCATTACTTGAGTTTTTTGTTTTTTAAAATTTTAAGGGAACGAAGATAGAAAAAGGTTAATCATTTAATAACAAGTAGTTTATTCGATTCTTTCGTTTAACATTGACTTCTATTTTAACGGACAAAGACTTTACTTTTTTTACATGAACAGAAAATTACTTTTTGCAT
>CAZYXR010000108.1:4806-8517 GCA_964650845.1 uncultured Chitinophagaceae bacterium | reverse complement strand
GGCGGGCTGCTAATACTGAGCGTCTGCCGAAACTCTCCAATTCTATTTTTTCGTAAGTTTCTTCCCCTACTTCAAAGTCTTCTTCAATTTTCTTAGCTTCCGAAAGTGCAATTTGCTCATAGGGATTTTCTACGGCTCCGTCTTCTACAATCGTTCTGCGATGCCAAATTTCCAAATCTCCTTTATCGGTATTTACGATAATATCGAAGTTGTCTGTTTCTCCATATTTTTTTCTAAGCAATGAACGAAATACATCCTCCAATACCTTCATCATGGTTGGGCGATCAATGTTTTTTAGTTGCTTAAACTCCGAAAACGAGTCAATTAATTCAATGCTATTCATAATACTGTTTTACCAATTTAATTGTATTAATGCCTTTTTTATATCGCTGTGTTTTATAGTAAATACTGTTGGGGTTTCTGGTTCGGGGTGTTGGTCTTTCTTTTTTGTTTTCTTTTTTTCTTTAACTACTTTTTGCAGCACAATGTTTGTATCTGATGCGTCAGTAAGTTTCCCTTCAATAAAAGTTCCGTCATTCAGCCATATTTCTAATATACTTCCAATACGTTTTTGGTACTGGCGCGGTACTTTTAATGGGTTGGTCATGCCTGGCGAACTAACGTCTAATGTGTAGTTTTCGGGAACAAGACCTGTGCCATCCAAGTGTTTTTCAATTACACGGCTGAATTCTGCACAAGTTAATATATCAACTCCATTATTGGTATCAACATAAACCTCCAATTTTTTTCCACCCAAAAGCACTTTTACATCTACGAGAAAAGCATCCTTTTCTTCGAGATGTGGTTGTAGCCATTGTGCAATTTGTTCCTTTACTTCCATTTGTTAAGGGCAAAATAAAAGGGGACATTTAGTCCCCCTCTCGTCTTTCGCGCTGCAAATATGTATTAAGTTTTGTTGAATTGCAAGTGTTTGAATCAACAAGCCGCAAAAAGCATGCTCTTTCTTCAAAGAAATAAATTTTTGAAAGGGTTGTTTTTACTTTAAAAGAAAAAATTACCTTCGCGTCCCATTTTGAAATGTAACAATAATAAATTGCTGTATTTTATGAATGTGTTCTTTAGTTTTTGGTAGTTAATAAACTATTTGCGGGCGTGGTGAAATTGGTAGACATACTTGACTTAGGATCAAGCGCTTCACGGCATGGGGGTTCGAGTCCCTCCGCCCGCACTAATAAAATACTGAGGCTTCAATTGCCCATATCTTCTAAAACTGGAAATTTCTTTCCTAACAATTTTTGAAAAATAAATAATGACAGTTACGCAGGAAAAAGTAAACGACTTAAAATCTAAAGTCGTTATTGATTTAAAAAAAGAAGACCTTGAACCAAAGGTTAATGCCGAACTTAAAAGGGTTTCAAAGACAGTATCACTAAAAGGCTTTCGCCCTGGAAACGCACCATTGGGTTTAGTAAAAAAGATGTATGGCAATAGCATACTTTTTGAAGAGATAAACAAAGTGCTGAATGACGAGGTACATAAGTTTGTAGAAGAAAATCAGTTAAACATTCTTGCGCAACCAATTCCTGCCGAAGGACAATCGTTGAAGATGGATATCAATAACATCGGAGACTTGAATTTTACTTTTGAAATTGGTCATGCTCCGGAATTTAGCTTGAGTTATTTAGACAATGCTGCGGCTTTCAATAAATATAAAATTGAAGTAACCGAAACTATGCTGGATGAAGAGGTTGATCGTGTGCGCAAGCGATTTGCAAAATATGAGTACCCAGAGGCAGTTGAGGAAAAAGACATTCTTACATTAAGTATTGAAGAGCTTGATGCGAACGGAGTTGCTAAGCAAGGTGGGGTTAATACTACTGCAAGTGTATTGGTAGAATTGGTAAAGCCCGAAAACAAAACGCAATTTTTAAGCTTGAAAAAACAAGATTCCTTTGAAGGGAATGTTTTTGAATTGTTTGATAGAGACAGAGAAGGAGTGGCTAAACATATATTGAATATTGCCGATTTATCTACGCTTGATTCAATTGGCGATAAGTTTAAACTTACCTTGAACAACATTACCCGCGCGCTTCCTGCCGATTTAAATGAAGAGTTTTTTCAAAAAGCATTTGGAGAAAATGGCGCAAAATCGGAAGCGGAAATGCGCGATAATATTCGCAAAGACTTAGACAATTATTTTGACGGAAGAACGGATGTGTTGTTAGTAAATGACTTGTACAAAGGCATTATGGAAAATGTTGATTTTCCGCTACCGGAAGATTTCTTGAAACGTTGGATAAAATTGAACAACGAACAAGAAGTTACTGACGAACAAATTGAAAACGATTTTCCTGTTTTTGCCAAACAGTTAAGATGGCAGTTGATTACTGCGCGTATTTCTCGCGAGCAAAATTTTGAAGTAACCAATCAAGAATTAGAAGAAAAAGTTCGTTTGCAAACTATACAACAATTGTATAGCTACGGATTGAAAAACTTTGGCGAAGACTGGGTAGAAGGGTTTGTACAAAAGCAGTTGAAAGACAAAGAATACGTTAGAAAAACGCACGATCAAATTTTAGACGATAAAGTTTTTGGATACATTAAAGGTAAAGTTTCGTTGCTTGAGCAATTGATATCGTTAGAAGCATTTAATGATATGGTACAGAAAGCAAACGAAGCAAGCAACGCCCAATAAGTTTGACACTTGTTGTTTGTAGAGCAAAAGCCGCATTTGAAAAAAACAAATGCGGCTTTTTTTATTAGCGCATTTTTTTTACTTTAGTGCAGCTACAAAAAGTAGATATTCGGTTGTTTTAGCATTGCAACCAATATTTTATTTTTATCATCTTGAATTGTAGAACTGTAAATTGAAAGTGTATGAATATCTCTCAACAACTCTCCGACAATGAAATAATAGCAGGCTGTATCAAAGGAGATAGAAGGTTTCAAAAAGCGCTGTACGAAAAGTTTTCGGGTAAAATGTTTTCGGTATGTATGCGCTATGCAGGAGAGATTAGCAAAGCTGAAGATTTAATGCAGGATGGATTTATAAAAGTTTATCGCAACATAGAGAAGTTTCGTGGCGATGGCTCTTTTGAAGGTTGGATTAGACGAATAGTTGTAAATTCTTGTATAGAACATTTTAGAAAGAAAACTACGCTTTATGCTATTCAAGAAACAGATGTAAAAAGCTATGAGTATTACGACCACAATGCTCTTGAAAGTTTGAAGCAAGAAGATATAATGAAAATGGTAAGCGAATTATCGCATGGTTACCGTACTGTGTTTAACCTATATGTGGTGGAAGGCTACACCCACAAAGAAATAGGAGAGATGCTGAACATCTCTGAGGGAACTTCCAAATCACAACTTTCGCGAGCCAGATTTTTATTGCAACAAAAAATAGCAAATACCTCACAACCTACATTAAGTGCTGTGATTTAATGAAACATAATTAAAGCCATTACGTCTATAAAAGCGAAGATAAACCTAAAGATTATGGAAAATGAATTTGACAGAATAATTAGAGAGCGCCTTAGTGAGGACTCGTCTGCACCTGCCGATTTGTGGGATAAAATAGAAAGCAAATTAGATGCCTTTGAAAATCCTATTGAAGCGAAAAAACCAATTGAAATATCGCCAATTTGGAAATATGCAGCCGCAGCGGTTGTGTCTGGAATAGCAGTTGCCCTTGGATTTATGTTTGTGAATAACAACCACAGCAACAGTGAACTTTTGGGTAACAAACCT
>CAZYXR010000108.1:0-4796 GCA_964650845.1 uncultured Chitinophagaceae bacterium | reverse complement strand
ACCTTCGGTATTGAAACAACACGACATTCAAATTGGTGAAGAATTAACCCCGGCAGTTCAATTGGTTAGCGTTGGCGAAGTAAAGCAAACAGATACTAAAGTTATGCCACTGAAAAATGTTGTAAAGCATAAGGTAAAGCACACTTTGGTTGACGAACAATTGGTTGCAGTAAATGACAATGCTGTATATCAAAGCGAGGAAGTAAGTAATATTCCGGTGTTTGCCTTAAAACTTAATAGCCATAAAACCACGTATGGAATGAACGATAAAATTACTGTGCTTTCGGGCGAACCGATGAGAGTTGAAGTTGATGCTGAGTTGAATCAAAAGCATATTGTTATTCAACAACGCTTGCGCTTAATAAACGAACACCATAACATGTTGAAAAAGCTGAAAGAAATCAGCTACTAAGTTTTGTTTGCTTTTTGTTTTACTTGAAAGTGAGTCCTGAGTCTATCCGATTCAGGACTTTTTTGTTTATCGTTAGTTTTTTCTTTCAATAGTAAAATCAATCATCTGCGCAATTGAGTCGCGCGAGGGGCTTGGTTTGAAGTTTTCTAAAAGTTGTAAGGATTCATTGCGATATTGTTGCATGATATTTCTTGTATAATCCATGCCTCCCGATGCCTGAACCGCATCAATTACCCAACGCACTTTCTCAATTTTGGTATTCTCGTTTTTTACAATATTGATGATTTTGCTGCGCGTGCTTTTATCGGCATTGTTTAACGTGTGAATCAATGGCAATGTCATTTTCCTTTCTTTTATATCTATTCCACGTGGTTTGCCAACTTCTTCGTCTTCATAATCGAATAAATCGTCTTTAAGTTGAAATGCAATGCCGATTTTTTCGCCCAATACTCTGCTTTGTTCAATAAGATTTTCATCGGTAGTAACTGTAGCCGCGCCACAAGCACAAGCCGATGCAATAAGCGATGCAGTTTTCTTTTTTATAATATCGAAATAGATATCTTCTTTTATATCTAATCTTCGTGCCTTTTCTAATTGCAGCAATTCACCTTCACTCATTTCGCGAATGGTATTACTTAATATTTGCAACAGCCTGAACTGCCCTGTATCAACACTTAGCAGCAAACCTTTTGCTAATAAATAGTCGCCTACTAAAACGGCAATTTTATTTTTCCAAAGTGCATTGATTGAAAAAAAACCTCTGCGCTGAAAGCTGTCATCTAC
Organism: uncultured Chitinophagaceae bacterium; assembly: GCA_964650845.1. Taxonomy (GTDB): domain Bacteria; phylum Bacteroidota; class Bacteroidia; order Chitinophagales; family LD1; genus UBA7692. The sequence goes on along the minus strand of CAZYXR010000108.1, from coordinate 3,601 downwards.
CACATCATCGTGTACCAAAGTAGCCGTATGTAAAATTTCAACTAATGAAGCAGCGGTATAGGTAGCATCCGTAATTTCGCCACAAAGTTTAGCACTAAAAAACACAAACATCGGGCGCATTTGTTTGCCTTTGCGGCTAACAATGTAATGCATAATTCTATCCAACAACGGGGTGTTTGAACGCATAGATTCGCGAAAGCGCGTTTCAAAAATTGCTAATTCGCTTTCTATAGGCTGCTTAATATCTTTTAGTTGCATTGGTGGCGAATGTAAAATATTGCATTGTATGAAACATGATTTGATACTGTAAGATTTTGCTTAATTACGTGTAGTTGTTTTGGGAAGTGAATTAGCGAAACAAAAATCCTGTACCAAACTCAATAGTTTGGGCAATAAATTTATGTGCTTTTAAATGCGCACCAATGTATGGTTTTATGGTGCCGTTTTTGCCCAAATCAACAAAGTAATAGTTTACTCCGGCTTTTGCATAAATCCATGAACTTCTAAATGAAGGATGGTAAACATAAACGCCCAAGGCATAAAGCATTCCTACTCGATTGATAATTATCTCATCGCCAATAAAAAAACTTGGTGTAAACGCATGAGCACGCTGTTCTTTTCTATTGCCTATTTCGCCTTGTGCCATCATATCGCGAATGGCGTAGTTGTATTCTAACGTAAATCCGGCAACAACCTTATTGATGATACTGGTATAACGCGCATAAGCAAACGTTGCAAAATACATCGGATATTTTGGTCCGTTTCGCCATTGGTCTGTTACGCCAAAGCCAAAACGAAACATAAACTCATTTGGCCGAAAAGGCTTAGGAACTTTGCCTTTTACATACGGTATTGTGTTATGAATAGGAAAGTATCGAATGCCAATAGTAGCACCGGCAACATTGATGCCAAGATTCGGAAGTTGAATGCCGCCATTTGATTGATGTGTGAGTACACCGGAAACTGCAACTTGCAGCCACGGCAGTGGTTTAAAATCGGCACCTATGCGCAGTTGAAACATTGCATTTAATGCAGAGCCAATAACATTGTTTTCGGCATTTTTGTTTACATGATAGTGCTTAGAGTGAATAGCCCCTCCAGCCCCAAGCCTTACAAACATATCGGCATACCGACTGCGTAATAAAAAGAATTTTACTGTACCCATAAAGCCAACAGTTGTTCCAAACACTCGTGGATTTACATTTTGGGTAATGTGTAATGCTCCCCCGATTTCGGGGTAGCGCAGTTTGCGCATCCAATCTTTTTCGCCAGTAGTTTGTTTAAAGCAACTGATTTCGTAAGCATGAGTAATACCCGATAAATCTGCTACGATTTTTGGTGAGTGGTGCAGATGTTTTCCAATATTGTAATCTACCGATATACCTATTTTGCCAGGTGCATTTTCAAGACCATGAGATGCAAATAGATATTTGCTGATTATCAGAATACAAATTGCAATCAAATTTTTCCTCACTACTACAATTATACAAAATAGGCGTTTGCTTATAGAAAGTTATTTAGCAAGATTCTTTTGCTGCTAACAGGTATTTCATGAAAATAAAAAAGCAGAAATTGAATGCTCAATTTCTGCTTTTCGATATTGTAAATTATGCGATGCTAATTAGATTTCTTCTTTTTTCTCTTTTTTCAATCTGCTAACACCATAAGCTGCTCCAGCTGCTACCAATAAAACTACACCACCATCAATAGGCACCGGTGCGCCTGGTCCCGGAGGTACCGGACCACTTGCAAAAACACTTGCCGTAGCAACAAAGGTTAATAAGAAAAGTAGGATGTTAGACTTTGTCATATTTCGTAATTTCGGTTCAAATATATTAATTGTTTTTAATGAAGGAAAATTTTTTTCATTTAACTTTTCTCATGATTGCTATTCTTGCAATAGCTCATGATGTTGTTTTCGCAAAACACAAGTATTTGTTATGGTATTAGTAATAACCTTTAATTGTAATCATTAGTTTTGTTGATATGAAAACAAAAGAAGAAATTGTAAATAACTGGTTGCCGCGATACACAGGCGTAGAGTTAGATGGTTTTGGTAAATATATTTTGCTAACAAATTTTACTGCCTATGTAAAAAAGTTTGCGCTGCTAAATGGAGTTGAAATGATGGGTATAGATCGCCCAATGCAAAGTGCCACTGCCGATGGGATTACCATCATAAACTTTGGTATGGGCAGCCCCAATGCAGCAACAATAATGGATTTGCTTTCTGCAATTAAACCCAAAGGGGTTTTGTTTTTAGGCAAATGCGGTGGGCTGAAAAAGAAAAATGAAATTGGCGATTTGATATTGCCAATTGCAGCAATTAGGGGCGATGGTACCAGTAAAGATTATTACCCTGATGAAGTTCCGGCATTGCCATCATTTGCTTTGCAAAAAGCTATTTCAACATCTATTCGCGAGCATGAAAGAGATTATTGGACTGGAACCGTTTATACCACAAACAGAAGAGTGTGGGAGTGGGACGAAAAGTTTAAAGACTACTTGAGAGATATTCGTGCTATGGCAATTGATATGGAAACAGCCACAATTTTTATTGCTGCTTTCAAAAATGAGATACCTGTTGGTGCTTTACTTTTGGTAAGCGACCAACCAATGATACCCGATGGTGTAAAAACAGATGCCAGCGATACAGTAGTTACAAAAAACTTTGTTGATGAACATTTGCAAATAGGTATTGATTCATTGAAACAGCTTATCAATAACAAAGAAACCGTAAAGCATCTTCGATTTTAGTATGGGCATGAACAAAAAAAAGCAACTTCCGACTAATCAGAAGTTGCTTTTTTGTTATGAAAATAATTTGTACGACTTATTTCAAATTTGGCTCTTTGGCAACAAACATAAATGTCAACCCAACCGACAAAAGAACTACCGCAACCAAAGTAGGCATTGCCAAACCTGTTTCTAAGTAAGTTTGATATTTAGCAGGGTCGTTGTATTCTAAAAAGTTAGATGAGTTGCCCCACAAAAAAGCTAACCAAATGCTCAAGAAAGTTCCTACAACTGTAAAAATTCCACCTATTATTTTTGACATCTTGTTTATTTTATCTCCGCAAACATATCTGCTAAAAACCAAATTCGCAAATTGATTTTCAACATAAACAAAGTTGAATGTTTTTTAGTAATGATGAGTTTGCCATAAGGCTATTTTTTTATGAAGTTTTTACTCTGCATATTTTACATACTTTCACACGCTTCAAAATAGTATAAAACAGTAGTCTAATACCAAAATAGATGAATCAACCTTTTTCATTTATCCATCCGCAAGCCGAGCTTGCCGATAACGTAGTGGTGGAACCATTTGTAACAATTTCAAAAGATGTTGTGATAGGCGAAGGCACTTGGATTGGTTCGCATGTTACAATTATGGAAGGCGCCCGTATAGGCAAAAATTGTAAGATTTTTCCCGGAGCTGTAATTGCAGCAGTACCACAAGATTTAAAATTCAAGGGCGAAAAGAGCGCGGTACACATTGGCGACAATGTTGTTATTCGCGAGTTTGTTACCATAAATCGAGGCACCGAAGCAACTCACACAACTACAATTGGCAATAACACTTTGCTTATGGCTTATGTGC
>CAZYXR010000107.1:0-8759 GCA_964650845.1 uncultured Chitinophagaceae bacterium | reverse complement strand
AGATTCATACCATTGTAGGCGCAGGTGGCGCAACGGGTTCTTTAGATGCTTCAAATATTTTTAAGCCAGCTTTGGCTCGTGGCGAATTACAATGTATTGGTGCCTCTACCTTAGACGAGTATCGCCAATACATAGAAAAAGATGGCGCATTAGACAGGCGTTTCCAGCGTGTAATGATAGACCCACCATCACCCGAAGAGGCTATTCAAATTTTATCGAACATCAGCCCTAAATACGAAGACTATCACAATGTTTCCTATTCTAAAGATGCCATAGCTGCATGTGTAAAACTAAGTACACGCTATATTACCGATCGCTTTTTGCCCGATAAAGCCATTGACGTAATGGACGAAGTTGGTGCGCGTGTTCACTTAAAAAACATTCATGTTCCTAAAAACATCATTGACTTAGAGAAACAAGTAGAGGACATAAAAGTTGAAAAAAATCAAGTAGTTAAAAGTCAGAAATACGAAGAAGCAGCAAAACTACGCGATACCGAAAAGCGCTTATTGGAAGAGTTAGAAAAAGCCAAAGTGCAGTGGGATGAAGAGTCTAAATCGAAACGCTATCCTGTAAGCGAAGAAGATATTGCCGAAGTGGTGGCAATGATGACTGGTATTCCGGTAAGTAAAGTTGCGCAAAGCGAAGGCATCAAGTTGCTAAACATGTCGGAAGAGCTGAAAGGCGCAGTGGTTGGGCAAAATGATGCGTTGATAAAGGTTGCAAAAGCCATTCAACGCAATAGAGTTGGTTTAAAAGACCCGAAAAAGCCAATTGGTACTTTCATTTTTTTGGGACCAACCGGAGTGGGTAAAACCGAACTTGCTAAAGCAATTGCACGCTATATGTTTGATAGCGAAGATGCTTTGATTCGTATTGATATGACGGAATACATGGAGAAATTCAGTGTAAGCCGATTGATTGGCGCGCCTCCGGGATATGTGGGCTATGAAGAAGGCGGGCAGCTTACCGAGCGCGTGCGCAGAAAGCCATATTCTGTTGTGTTGTTAGATGAGATTGAAAAGGCACATCCCGATGTGTTTAATATTTTGTTGCAAGTGTTTGACGATGGTATTCTCACCGATTCGTTGGGTAGGAAAGTAGATTTCAAAAACACACTTATTATAATGACTTCAAATATCGGAGCAAGAGATTTGAAAGATTTTGGTACAGGTGTTGGTTTTGCTACAAAATCTAAAACCGAGCAAAGCGATGAGATTAGCAAGAATGTGCTTTCTAAAGCATTGAAACGCACTTTCTCGCCCGAGTTTTTGAACCGTATTGATGATGTGATTATTTTCAATAGCTTAGAAAAAGACAGCATTCACAAAATTATTGACATTGTATTGAAAGATGTTGTGAAACGCTTGAAAACTCTTGGGTTTGAAATAAAACTTACAGATGCAGCAAAAGACTTTTTATCGGAAAAAGGCTACGACCCTGCTTATGGAGCACGACCTTTGCATCGCGCTATTCAAAAGTATTTGGAAGACCCATTGGCAGAAGAAATTTTGCGTGCGGTAGCAAAACCGGGCGATACTTTTGTGGTAGATTTGAATGCAGAATTACAAGAGTTGGTAATATCTTTCAAGTCGCCTAAAAAGAAGGCAGAAAGCGAGGCTTAATTGTAACAGATAATTTTACAAGCGGCATAAAGCATTTATATGTTTTATGCCGCTTTTTTGTTTTGTAATACGTGATTTATGAGGTGAATTTCAGGTGCTGTTTTTACAAATTCACTTTGCGCAGCAATAGCTGTTTTAACAAGGTATTTTTTGTGTACGTTTGCCACTCATAACAATTCAACAAAGTGCAAATTATAGATAGCAAAGCCCGCGGTCGTTTCAAGCGAAATAAAAGTGCAATGGTGGGTTTGGCAATTGTTGTGCTTGCTGCCATTTTATCGCTGTTGTGTTATGTTATTGCGCCCGATAATTCCCCTTCGGCCAACGATCAAATACTTGAGTTAGAAACCCATTCGCCAGGTTTTTCTACCACTTTTTTGAAGGTTCGTAAAGATAGAGTAGTTAATCAAAACTTCTTTGTTGGGCTGGTGAATGGCTACGAAAAACAATATAAGTTGCAACCAGTCAATTCTTATCGTTTTGAGAAAGACTCTCTTGTTGTTGAGCTTTACAAGGGCAAGCAATTTGAACCCGAAACCAAGCACTATGCCGTTGCCGATTTGCTGGGAATGAACACAGCATCTTTACAGATGAACGAAGTTTTTCGCAAAAAAGCTGAAGATGACTTGTTTGTAAAGAAGACCTTTTTGCTCGGAACCGATAAATTTGGGCGCGACATCCTTTCTCGTTTGTTGATAGGCACACGAATATCAATTTCGGTTGGTTTGATAGCCGTGTTGATTTCTCTTACAATAGGTGTGGTGTTGGGTGCGTTGGCAGGTTTTTTTCAAGGGTTTACCGATAAGGTGATAATGTGGGTGATAAATGTGTTTTGGAGCATTCCTACACTGTTGTTGGCAATGGGTTTATACATCAGTGCCGGTAGTTTGATAGAAAATAAACTGGTAATGATTTTTATTGCCGTTGGTTTAACTATGTGGGTAGAAGTGGCGCGAATTGTGCGTGGGCAGTTCATGGTAATACGCGAAATGGAGTTTGTTGCTGCTGCCAAAAGTTTAGGTTTTAGTGATGCGCGCACCATATTCTTACATATTTTGCCAAACATTACAGGTCCGGTTATTGTTGTTGCATGTGCAAACTTTGCCAATGCAATTTTGGTTGAAAGTGGATTGAGTTACATTGGTTTGGGCATTCAGCCGCCAGCGCCATCTTGGGGCAGTATGCTCAATGAATACAAGGATTTTATTGATTCGCCCAATGCTTATTTAGCATTGTTTCCGGGCTTGGCAATTATGTTGCTGGTGTTGGCGTTTAATCTTGTAGGTAATGGCTTGCGCGATGCACTGGATGTGAAAGGTAAAGTAGAGTAACAAACAAGTATTACTGGTTTTCAGATTATTTAACCGATATTTTCCTTGTGCATTTCAAACATTTTTAAGCACTTGCAAAACTTTAATATTACATTCGCACGCTGAAAAAAATAGAAAATGTTGTAATTCCGAACAATCAAATTCTTTTTTTGAGGTATAATTTTTAATAAACAATTAGTAATGCAAACAGGTAAAGTAAAGTTTTTTAAGTCAGACTCAGGTTATGGTTTCATCGTTCAAGACAGCGGTGAAAAAGATTTATTCTTCCACCATTCTCAAGTGAAAGGTACACCGGTAAAAGAAGGCGATAGCGTTTCTTATTCGGTAGGTGAAGGTAAAAAAGGCCCACAGGCAGAGAATGTAAGCGTACTGTAAGTACAACATCATATCTGAATAAAACGCCCGTTTGTGCATAGCATAAACGGGCGTTTTTCGTTTCGATTGCTATACCGGTTTTAGGCACTCCAGCTTACTAATATTTCGCGTGGGCCTTCGTAGGGCAATCGCCCATGCGAAGTGCAAAAGTTATCTAATGCCAACACATCGCCTTTTTGCCATTTAAAAACTACCAAGTTTTTCCAAATCACATCTTCAATATGTTTTACATAAGCATCGGGTATCACACTGCCATCGCCAAACTTCATATTCATGCTTTGTTCATCGGGTGTATTAAAAAGTTTTTTTATTGGGATTATAGATGCTGTGAAAAGCGAGTAAAAAAGAGTTTTCATTCTTTTTTGCCTTTGGTGAATGTGTGCATACTCAAAAGCAGAAGCGCTGATATGAAAAACTTGGGTATGATTGAACCATGTTTTTTTTCCGGTTGTGGGATGCGAAATTATTGCCGGAGTTCGGTTTACAAGCCTTAATGAATCGTTTTCTTTCCATTCAAATTCGATACCGTTTTCAATACATTTTTGTTCAACAACTTTTTTGTCGTCAGTCAAAAACATTTGGTTCCATTTTTTTAATTCAAACAAATTGAAACTTGAATTGCTCTTTAGTCCCGAGTAATTTCTAACCGTAGTAACACCTTTTGCTTCAAATTCATTGCGGATATTTTCATCCAATTGTTCATACACTTTTCTGAAATCGCAGATGGGTGTTTCGCCACCGTAGGGCGGTTCTATGTGGCAATAGAAAAATAATTTTTTGGGTGGATTTGGTAAAAAACTCATTTCGCAATGTTGCATGATTGGATAAAACGGTGGAAGCTCGCTTGCTGTAAAAACAAAGTCTGTTCCCTGTACTTTATCGCGAGGTGATGTGCCGAGGTAATCATTTTTTAAATCGCAATCAATAGCCTTAGCCACTTGTTCAAATTGCGCAGGTGTGTTTACCGGAAAGGCGCGAAACAACAAGGCTCCATGCTCAAGCAACTTTTCGTTTACGGTTTTATTATTGTTAGAAATGTGCTTGATTAAATCATCGAAACTTTCGCCTGCCGATTCGAAAACAAGAGGTTGTACAGTATTGCTCAAAAACATTGTGTTCATATATGCAAGTATAGATTAAACAAGCTACTTAGTAGTATCAAATTCCATTGAAACGACAAACTATTTGAGTAGATATGAAAATAAATTTGCAAGCAAAGTATCTACTTACCAAATAATTAGCTATACATTTGCGCTGAATTAGTTTAAAGTCTTTGTAAGTAATCATCACTGTCATTTCGGAAATGTTCACTGAGTTAGACCTAAGCATTCATTTTTTATAATTTTATTTTTTAAGTCAATGAACATTTACGTAAGTAACATCAACTTCCGCGCCACAGAAGAAGGGCTGCGCGAAGCCTTCGAAAAATTCGGAGAAGTAAGCAGTGTAAAAATTATTACAGATCGCGACAGCGGCAGAAGCCGTGGTTTTGGATTTGTAGAAATGCCAAACGACAGCGAAGGTGCACAAGCCATCGAGCAGTTGAACGGTTATGAGTTTTTTGAAAGACAATTGTCTGTAAAACAAGCTGAGGCTCGTCCGGAAGGCGGCAACCGCTCATTCAACAAAGGTGGCGGAGGCTACAAAGGCGGTGGAGGCGGAAGACGCGATGGCGGCTATGAAAAACGCTGGTAATATTTTTTAAATATTTGAAGTGAAAGCCCAAGCAGAAATGCTTGGGCTTTTTTTTATTGTTAGCTACAAACTTCACTATGCAGCTATTTGTGTTCCGCTTTTATTGCATTGATAAAAATGTAATTACATTTACCTAAAATTTATTTCATGCCGAAAATTTCAGTATCAGATCATCACGCCAATTTATTGGTAGATTTTTTTCGTCAGCAAGAAAAAGAATTGACAGAAAAATTATCGGGAATTAGAACTGTTTTGTCAGAATTATTGGGCGAAGCCGCAAAGGCAGTTGCACCAAAATCAACTGCTAAGCGCGGTAGAAAACCTAATGCAGCAAAAGCAGCATTAGATTTGTTGGCAAATGCTGCTCCTAAGCCAAAAGGTAAAAGAGGTCGCCCAAAAGGTGCTACCTCAAAGTCGGTAGCTGCCAAAAAAGTTTCTACCGGAAAAAGAGGTCGCCCTTCAAAAAAAGCAATTGAATCCACTGCTGTTACTGCATAAAATGTGAGGTTGAATTTTTATTTGCAAAAGCTCCTTTCGAGGAGCTTTTTTATTTCAATTTGTGCTTTGCCGAACTTTTTTGTTTTACTTTCAGTATTCTTTTTATTCTTTACCAACAGAATGAAACAGACTTTAATTGTACTTCTTAGTGTTTTTGTTTTTTGTGGTTGCAAAACAAAAACCGCAGTAATAAAAACTGGCGATGATGCTGTAAATAGAAAGTTGTACAGCGTTGCTACCGAGATGTTGATTAAAGAGTTTGATGCTGAAAAAAATCCATTGAAGAAGCAAGATAAAGCAATTGCAATAGGCAATTCTTTTATGAAGTATAACGAACCTGTAAACGCATCGCATTGGTATAAAAAGGCGAGTGTAGAGAGTGGAAATACTACCGGCGACGCATTAAATTAGGGAGCAGCTATAATGTAAGAAAAGAATTGCGAAGCGCGCGCGAAGCATTGAAATGGCAAAATGATTTTAGCAGAATTAAAACTCAAAATCTTGAATCGGTAAATACTCGATACAGCGATTATGCACCCACGCTTTTTGGAAAAGATAAGTTAGTTTTTACTTCATCAAGAAGCGATGCCACCGGTGATGCACAAAACGGGTGGACCGGAGAAAAGTTTGGCGATTTATATGCCGTAAGTAGAAATGAGAATGGTGCTTCGGGAAAAGTTGCTCCATTTAGCCGCGAGCTTAATACGGAAGCCTACGAAGGTACTTCTGCTTTTACACCCGATGGAAACAGCATGTTTTTTACCCGTTGTTTTTCAAATGAAAAAGTAAGTGAATTTTGCCATATCTATTTAAGCACTTTCGATGGAACTGTGTGGAGCGAGCCAGAAAAGCTGTACTTGTTTCCCGATACATTTAATGTGGGGCAGCCGGCAATTTCTAATAGCGGCAATTTGTTGGTTGTATCGAGCGATTACGAGGGTTTTGGTGGTAAAGACATTTTCTATTTTACAAAAACTGATACTGGATGGAGCAGACCTTCAAACGCTTCGGGAACTGTAAACACTACGGGCGATGAAATGTTTCCATGGCTGGATGAAAAAGACAATTTGTATTTTTCATCCAATGGATTTGCGGGCATGGGTGGCTTAGATATTTTTAAGGCTACGCGTTCAAAAAATTCATGGCGCAATGCAGAAAATTTACGTGCGCCTATCAATTCGGGGGGCGATGATTTTGGATATGTGATTGAAAAAAGCAAGCCGCTTAACAATGCCGATACTGTATTGATGACGGGCTATTTTTCTTCTTCGCGAAAAGGGGGCAAAGGCAGCGATGATGTTTACCGCTTTCAAGAACTTTGGCTGAATCAATATGAAGTGCGCGGCAAAGTGCTTACAAAACAGTTTGAAAATCCTGATGATCCTAACAGTAAAATTTTGGGACTTGTGCCATTGCGTTTATCAAAAGTTGATTTGCAAAATTCAAAAGGCGATTCGTTGGCAAGCTTTGTTACAGATACCGGAGGTTTGTTTTTCTTTTCTTTACAGCAAAATACTAATTACAATCTTTTTGCCTCTCGCAATGATTACTTCAGTAATTCCGCAAAGGTTTCTACCGTAGGCAAAAGAAGCCGCGATAGCGTTTTAATTTCGCAATATGTAGAAATTGAGTTAGAGAAAATTTTTACATCTAAAGAGATTGAAATTCCAAATATTTATTACGACTACGATAAAGCCACACTGCGTCCCGAATCGAAAGTGGTGTTAGATTCGTTGGTGTTGTTTTTTACGCAAAACAAGGCAATAGATATCGAAATTGGGTCGCATACCGATAGCCGTGGTAGCGATGAGTATAACTTAAAATTATCGCAGGCGCGTGCGCAAAGTGTAGTTGATTACCTGATAGAAAAGGGCATTGGCAAAGAACGATTGAACGCTCGTGGCTTTGGCGAAACCCGACCGGTAAATGGCTGCGTGAATAATGTAAAATGCAGCGAAGAGGAACATCAAAAAAACAGACGAACTACTTTTCGTGTAACCGGAACCAAATTTTCGCTTCAATCTATTGAGCCAACTCAGATAAGAGTGGACCCCAAGCCCGATGAAGAGGAAGAAGAGGGCGAGTGATTTTAGTTTTTGATGCGTTTGAAATTTTATGTTCCACTATAATTACATAGCTATTGAAGGCTGCATCGGTGCAGGAAAAACTACACTCGCTACAAAGCTTTCGCAGAGCGGAAAGGCGCGTTTGTTTCTCGAAAAGTTTGAGGATAATCCATTTTTGCCGCTCTTTTACAACGACCCCGAGCGTCATGCTTTTCCCGTAGAACTGTATTTTATGGCCGAGCGTTTTCAGCAGTTAAAACATGTTTCTGCCGAAAACAATTTATTCAATATGCAAACGGTGAGCGATTTTATTTTTCAAAAGAGTTTGATTTTTGCGGGTAATAATTTGAGTGTTCAAGAGAAACAACTTTACAGAATGCTTTTTGATATTATGCTGCCCACATTGCCAAAGCCCGATGTAATTGTTTATCTTTTTTCTTCGGTTGAGCGGCTTTTGGCAAACATCAAGATGCGCGGTAGAATGTACGAGCAATCTATTCAACCCGAGTATTTAGAAAATATTCAAGAGGCATATCTTTCATACTTTAAGCAAATGACTGATGCGCGAATTGTATTGCTCGATACCGATAAGTACGACTTTGTTGGCAATGAAATGCATTATGCCTTTTTGCAAGAATTGTTGTCGGGCGAAATTCAAATTGGCATTTCAAGGTATTAAAATGCCAATTGGTTTTGGTTGATATTGCGACCAATAAAAAAATACTACTTTAAAACTTTCAAACAGCTTTGCCAAAGTAGTTTTGCTGTGCGCTCCCAAGTATGTTGCTTGTAATGAACAAATCCTTTTTCTATTAGCGAAGCGCGCAGGTGAGGGTTGGCATCGAGTGCTGTCATTTTTGCAGCAATATCTTGAACATTTTCGGGCGAAACATAAAGAGCAGCATCGCCCGATATTTCGGGAAGCGAAGAAACATTAGATGTAATTACCGGAACGCCACATGCCATTGCTTCTAAAGGCGGCACTCCAAAACCTTCAAACAAACTTGGGTACAGCGATACCTGTGCAGCGGCAAGTACATGAACCAATTCTTTTTCTTCTAACCTGCCTGTAAACACCACTTCGTTTTTGAATTGCATGCAATTCCATACTTCAAAAATTTCGCTTGTTTTCCAACCTTTGGCTCCTGCAATTACAAGCTTGCTTTCGC
>CAZYXR010000106.1:0-8833 GCA_964650845.1 uncultured Chitinophagaceae bacterium | reverse complement strand
TTTGCAGGCTTCCCGCAATCAAAGTGTAATCAAATTGGTTTACCGAGTTGCCAAAACTAACGTTGTATGTTGCCGATGCATCAACGGTTGGTAAAAACGTACTTAGATAACTTTGTGTAAGTTGTTTTTTCGATATGTCTTTTTGTAAACCGGCTTGCCTAACACTGATGTTGTTTTCTAAAGCGTGGCTGATACATTTTTCGAGCGTCCAACTTTGTTGCGCAGTTGCATTTGAGCAACTAAAAACCAACAAAAATGTAAAACACAATATTGTATTGATGCCGAGACGCGAATGCGAAAAAAGTCGAATCAAACTCAATAGCTTTTGTGGTATGGTAAATGGAGAGCAGTTCAAACCAATAATATTTTGGGGCGAAGTTAAATTTTTGCCGTTTGCAAACTCTTTAAAATTCAAAGGTAGTTGTAATGACAAATTCGCAGTTTATTGCGCTAAAGCTGCTTCAATAGTCTTAACAACCTCTGCATCCGCTACCGAAGTTTGTGGCCCAAACGAAGTGATTACTTTGCCCGATTTGCCCACCAAAAACTTTTGAAAGTTCCAGCTAACCTTTGCGTCAATTACTCCATTTTCTACTTTTGAAGTAAGGTACTTATACAATGGGTGCTGATTGCTGCCTTTTACCGAAATTTTTGAAAACATAGGAAATGTTACATCGTACTTCAATGTGCAAAATTCTTTAATCTCTTTATCACTGCCGGGCTCTTGCCCCATAAAGTTATTTGCCGGAAAACCCAATACTACCAAGCCTTTGTCTTTGTATTTTTCGTGCAGTGCTTGAATTTCTTTGTACTGTGGTGTTAAACCACATTTGCTGGCAACATTTACAAGCAAAAGCACTTTGCCTTTATAGTCGCTCAGGGCAATTTCTTTGCCGTCAATATTTTTCATTGTAAAATCATAAACCGATTTTGATGATGGTGTCATAGCAAACAGTATTAATAGTGTGATGAATTTCATTGGTGTTTTATTTCCTGTGATATACAAACGTACAAAAAGAATTTGCCACAAAACACAGCGCTGTTTCGATTAGTAATTATTGTGAGCTAAACCCCGCCAGTGCCGAATGTATTGTTCATTAAAATATGTTGCAATTGTTTTTTTGTTGAAAACCTCTACAAGAATACTATACTTTTGACACGCTTATAAAAAGGCAACACAGCTAAAACATGGATAGTTATTCGTTTCTCTCCAACGCAACACCGGAGTATATTGAAAATTTATACCGCGATTTTAAAACAAACCCTGCCACGGTTGATCCGGAATTCAAAAAGTTTTTTGAAGGTTTTGATTTTGCCAGTATCAGCTACAATGGTAATGGCAAAGCAGCAGGCGTAAGTGCCGATGAATTCAAGGTTTTTGAATTGATAAATGCTTACAGAAACAAAGGGCATTTAATTGCAAACACCAACCCTTTAAAGCCGCGCAAAAACCGTTTTGCCGATTTAGATTTGGAGCATTTTGGTCTGAGCGATAAAGACCTTGATCGCAAGTTTGTAATTGGCAGCGAAATCGGCTTGCCCAATGCTACACTGCGCGATATTTTGGCACGACTGCATAGCATTTACTTGCATACAATTGGTTTTGAATATGGCTACGTGCGCAACAAGGCAGAGCGCGAATGGCTGCGTAACAAGATTGAAGGAAACCCAACTCTTTTAAACTTCGATGTAAAGAAAAAGGAACACATTCTTCGCTCGCTGAATAAAGCTGTTGTGTTTGAAAATTTCTTAGGTAAAAAATACATTGGCGAGAAGCGTTTTTCGCTCGAAGGTGGCGAAACTACCATCCCCTCATTGGAGGCAATCATCAACAAGTGTGCCGAGCAAGGTGTAGAAGAAGTTGTTTTTGGCATGGCGCACCGCGGTCGCTTGAATGTGTTGGCAAATATTTTGGGAAAAACCTACGAGGAAATCTTCAACGAGTTTGAAGGCAATGTAGTAGGCGACCCTACCTTTGGTGATGGCGATGTAAAGTATCACTTGGGTTTTGCTTCACAATATGAAACCACAGCGGGTAAAAACGTATATCTAAAACTGATGCCCAACCCCTCGCACTTAGAAGCTGTAAACCCCATTGTAGCAGGTTTTTGCAGGGCAAAAGCTAATTCGATTTACAAAGAAAATTACGATCAAATTTTGCCCATAACCATTCATGGTGATGCGGCAGTGGCGGGGCAAGGCATTGTGTACGAAGTATTATAAATGGCAAAGTTGGATGGCTATTACATTGGTGGCACTATCCATTTTGTTATCAATAACCAAATCGGTTTTACTACCGATTTTGACGAAGCACGCTCCAGCGATTATTGCACTTCAATTGCGGCTACTATCGAAGCACCTGTTTTTCATGTAAACGGAAACGACCCCGAAGCGGCAGTATTTGTTGCCGAATTGGCGGCCGAGTACAGGCAGTTATTCAATAAGGATGTGTTTATTGATATGGTGTGCTATCGCAAATGGGGGCATAACGAAAGCGATGACCCCAAGTTTACACAACCATTGATGTATGCTTTGATAGATAAGCAAAGCAACCCTCGCGATGTGTATTCAAAACAACTTACACAACAGGGCTCTATCGAGTTGGAGTTGGCTACAAAACTCGAAAAAGAATTCTGGGCAGATTTACAAGCGCGTTTAGATTCTGTAAAGCAGCATCCGCTGCCATATAAACCTCAGCAAACAGAAATTGCTTGGGATAAACTTCGCAAAGCTAAAGGTGTAGATTTTGAAAAATCGCCTACCACCGGGGTAAATGAAAAATCGCTGTTGAAATTAGCAGAGGCTATGAGTTTAGTGCCCGAAACTTTTACTCCGGTGCGCAAAATGCAGAAGTATTTGAAAGAACGCCAAAAGCTGATTTGCGAAGACAAAAAATTGGATTGGGCTGCTGCCGAGTTGTTGGCTTATGCTTCGATATTGAATGAAGGAACTGATGTGCGCCTTAGCGGTGAAGATGTGAAGCGCGGCACATTTACACATCGCCATGCGGTTATCAACGATGAAAAAACAGATGAAGAATATAACCGTCTGAGCCGCTTATCCGAAAAGCAAGGGAAATTTAGGGTTATCAACTCGCATTTGAGCGAGTATGGTGTGCTTGGTTTTGAATATGGTTATTCAATTACCGACCCCAATCCGTTAGTTATTTGGGAAGCACAATTTGGCGATTTTAATAATGGCGCACAGATTATTATTGATCAGTTTATAGCCGCAGCCGAAAGTAAATGGCAGCGCAATTCTGGTTTGGTGATGCTGTTGCCGCATGGTTACGAAGGTCAAGGACCCGAACACAGTAGTGCGCGGTTAGAACGTTTTTTACAAATGTGTGCCGAGTTAAATATGGTGGTTGTAAACATTACTTCTCCGGCAAACTTTTTCCATGCCATGCGCAGGCAGTTGGCTTG
This sequence comes from uncultured Chitinophagaceae bacterium, assembly GCA_964650845.1. Classification (GTDB taxonomy): domain Bacteria; phylum Bacteroidota; class Bacteroidia; order Chitinophagales; family LD1; genus UBA7692. The sequence continues at coordinate 5,408 of CAZYXR010000106.1, read as the reverse complement.
GGAGTTCCGCAAGCCGTTGGTGGTAATGAGTCCTAAATCTTTGTTACGCCATCCTGCATGTGTTTCCGATTTGGCAGAAGCTACCAAAGGTTCTTTCCGCGAAGTGATTGTAGATGAGCCGCAAAGCAAAAAGATTCGCAAGGTGGTTTTTTGTACAGGTAAAATCTATTACGATCTTAAAGAAAGACAACTCAAAGAAGACAAAAAAGATGTGTTGATTGCGCGTGTGGAGCAGTTGTATCCCATTCCGTTAAAACAGCTTCAAGCAGTGATAGAAAAATATGCTGATGCTGAAATAGTGTGGGTGCAAGAAGAGCCTAAAAACATGGGTGCTTGGCAGTTTCTTGTTGGTAGATTGTTTGGTGTATTGCCCAAAATTAAAGGCATTTGCCGCAAAAACTCTGCATCACCGGCTACGGGCTTCAAGAAGCAGCACCTAAAAGAGCAAGACTATATTATTACTGAGGCTTTGAAGTAATACACCTTTGCCAAGCTGCCTGTTTTTTGAAGAGAGCTGCTTTTTACTACAGCGAAAGAAGTAGCTTTTGTTCAGTTCAAACTAACTGCATCTACTTGTTACATGTTAAAGACAATTACTTAAGTTCCTTCTGCTGTCTTTCATGTAGTACTGCTATAACTTTTACTGTTTTAGTTGCTTCTATTCGTTTGTAATACACAACATACGGAAATCGCTTCACCAACATTCTACGCACATCATCAAATGCAACTTTAAACTCAACAATACCTGACTTGAGGCTATCAATGTGTAGTATTGTGGTGTTTGCAAAATCTTCTCCTAATCCAATTTGTTGTTTTTCATACCATTGTTTTGCAACGAGTATTTCTTCTTGGGCTTCGACAGAAATTTCTATGCGGTAGCTCATAAACTCTTTTTTGCTTCATCCCAATCAAGCATTTTTATATTGTCCTTTTCATATTTCACCTCGCGCTCCCTAACTACCGATTTGTGCCACTCGGGAACATCTCCGTCATCGTCAATATGAAGCAAACGAGCTATTGCCCAAAGTAATTTTTCGTCTTCGGTTTTTTCTATTTCCGCTTTTATTTCTTGTTTTTTTAGTTCTAAATCCATGCTGTAGCTTTCAATGAATATAGCAAATGTTTATCCATTTTGGAAAAGTTGGTATTTCTTTGCTAAAACACGTATAGTATTGAGATACGTGTTTTATCTATGTTTTTTTGTAAAACAAAAGCCTGAGGATAGTTTAATACAAACTCTTTCCCGTCATTTCGCTTGGCTGTGGCAATTGCATCAGTTTTAAAACCGTAGGTGCAATATCGGCAAGTGTGCCGCTGTGCAACGCAGGTTTAAAATCATTATCAATTAAAAACAAAGGCACAGGGTTGGTTGTGTGTGCAGTGTTGGGCGAGCCATCTTCATTTATCATGTAATCGGCATTGCCGTGGTCGGCAGTTACAAGAATGGTGTAATTGCTTGCCAAAGCCGTTGTAACTACTGTATTCACACAATGGTCTATGGTTTCGCAGGCTTTGATGCCAGCACTAAAAACACCTGTGTGCCCCACCATATCTGGGTTTGCATAATTCAGGCAAATAAAATCTGCCGAGCGGTTGTTTAACGCATTCGCTACTTTTTCGGTTACTTCCAATGCGCTCATTTCGGGTTGCAGATCGTAGGTGGCTACTTTAGGCGATGGAACCATGATGCGCGATTCGCCTTCAAACATTTGCTCTCTTCCACCCGAAAAGAAGAAGGTTACATGCGGATATTTTTCTGTTTCGGCAATGCGCAATTGCGATAGATTGTTTTGTGCTATCACTTCGCCTAAGGTGTTATTCAAATCATCGTTATCAAAAATGTTGTGTACATTTTTAAAGCTGCTATCGTACACCGTCATGGTAGTGTAGTGCAGCGATAGTTTTTGCATCGCGTGTTCCGGAAAGTCTTGTTGGGTGAGCGCTTTGGTAATTTCGCGGCAACGGTCGGTACGAAAGTTGAAGCACACAACGGCATCTCCATTTTTTATTGTTGCGAGAGCATTTCCGTTTTCATCTTTTACCGAAACTGGAAGAATAAATTCATCTGTTACTCCAGCTTCATAGCTTTGGGTAATTGCTTGCAGTACATCGGTAGTAGCGTTGCCTTTTGCTTCGGTAAGTAAGTTGTAGGCAAGTTTTACGCGCTCCCAGCGATTATCTCTATCCATTGCATAATATCGCCCGCAAATACTTGCTACGCGCCCGCATTTTTTTTCTTTTAAAAAACTTGTTAGCTGTTGAAGAAATCCATAGCCGCTTTTTGGGTCGGTATCTCGGCCATCGGTAAAAGCATGAATAAAAATTTGATTGGGATTTAGGCCTTTTGCAACAGCTATTTCGCACATTGCCATTAAATGTTTGATGTGCGAATGCACCCCGCCATCGCTTACCAAACCCATCAGATGTAAAGGTTTGTTTTGTTGTATAGCATAGTCAATTGCCGCTTCAAAAGTTTTGTTTTGTGCCAATGCGCCACTTTTTACAGCGTTGTTTATACGCAGCAATTCTTGATACACCACTCTGCCGGCACCGATGTTTAAATGCCCTACTTCGCTGTTGCCCATTTGCCCATCGGGCAGCCCCACATTTTCGCCATGTGTAAATAGCTCTGTGTTGGGGTAGTTTTTATACAACGAATCTATAAATGGAGTGTTTGCTTGTGCTATGGCACTGGCATTGGGCTTGAAGCCATGTCCCCAACCATCCATAATGATGAGGATAACGCGCTTTTTATTCATGGCGCAAAAATACGATTAGTAGATTTAGATAGTGCGTAATTTTGTTAGAAACAAAAAGTTTGATTCAAAATAAATTGGTTTTGTATGGGTGAAGATTTTTTATGCAATCAATTCTATTTCAAATCCGCTGTGCTTGCGGATGTTGATTACGGCTCCGCCTTCAAACAAAAAGTATTGCCCGCGTATGCCATTTAATGGCAATAGAATGTTGGGGTGCTTTTCAAGCCCAATGCTGGTAACTTTTGTTGGATAGTTGAGTACAGGGTATGTCAACTCCAGCACTTCATCGTTTGTAGAAATGTATTGCTTGTATTCATCGGGCAGCAAGGCTGTAACACTGTTTTTTTTCGATAGCAAGTCAATTTCTTGAGCCGGAGTATTCATCAGCATTTTGCTCCAGTGGGTTTTGTCGCTCAGGTATTGTTTCAAAAACACCTCTATTGCTCCGGCAAGTTGCCTGTATGGTGTTTCGGCCAAAATTATTGCTTTTGCTGCTCCTTGGTCTATCCATCGCGTAGGTATTTGCGTGTTGCGAGTTACTCCCACCTTTACTTCGTTGGTTAATGCAAGATATACAAAGTGTGGTTGGTTGTGTGCGCGCTCTTCCCATTCGGGGTCGCGCCCTTGGTGCAGGTGGGCTTTGCAAAGTTCGGGTCGCAATATACATTCGGCATTTTCGGGAGCGTTGGCAAAACATGGATAACACAAACCTTCGCCAAAACTTTTTTTGGTTTTTCGGCCACAAATTGTGCAATAGATGTTGCCCGTCCAGCGCAGTTGAATTTCTTTACCCAACAACTGATTTACAATAACCTCATCGTTGTTGAACTTTAAGTGATACTCTACGGGGTTTACGTAAAGTGTGGACATTTTATGTAAGATGCCGAGATGCCGCATGAAATTTGTTTGCTACAAAAGAAACAAAAAAGCTGCGTGATTTACTGATGTTATACACCCGTAATGCATTTTTATTGAAGACTATCTGTAATGAAGAAAGATACCTTTACCAACCTGTTCCTCTTACGCAAAAGCGCATTTTTACGCTGGAGCTATTTCCATCGTCAACAGCTATTTTTCCGTCTTTCCCAGAATCGGCATTGCTAACATCGGCAGTATCCCACTTTACATCTCTTTGACCCCAGCCAGTTGGGCAAGTTGCAGATACAGGAATGATAATGGCATAAGAAGCGGGTAACATAGCCGCATCGGTACCGTTATAGTTCCATTCTAAATTTCCATCTTGCTTAACTCTTAATCTTTCTATTGGTTCTACATTGTTCCAAGCATCATTGGTTGAAAAAACCAAGTCGGTTCCTCGTACACCTGGGTATCCACCAGATGGATAGTTGCCGCAGCAAGACCAAACACTTTTTGCTTCAATACGTGCAGTTATTGGATTGGTATTGTTGTCGCGCCATCCTGGAAAGTCTATACGGTAACTTCCTGCATCTCCATTGTCGTTTATTTTACCAATAAATAATCCGCCATACTCGCTATTGTCCACATTTATATGAAGTTTTCGTTGAGGGTCGATAGTACCAATTCCTGCTCGACCCGAGGAATGAATGATATTAAAGGCATCTCCTGTGTTGCCATTCCACAAGGCAGTGCGCCCGTTTCGGTTGGCTAACTCCAGTCGGGTGTTGATGTCGTTATTTATGGCTAATCGGATGTAAGCATTGCTGCCGCTTGAAGCAAAGTAGGCTACGTTATCGCCACCGTAAACCTCTAATCTATGAGTTGGTGTGGCAGCACCAATGCCCACATTTCCACCAAAAATAGAGTTTCCGGTAGTTGTTATTTCAAAAGGTTGGTCGGCACGGGTTGTGCCTGTCATTCCTGTTAATGAATTGCGTAACACACCAAAATTGTGGTTGTTGATTTTACCTAAAAACCAAGTGTTTGTAATGCTATTCGCTGTTTCTCTAAAAAAAACCGCCCCAAAACCTCCCGAATGAGGGTTGATTTCTATCCCTTCGGCCCAGTTGCCATATTTAGGTGTAATGCTAAGTGTGGCATTAGTGTTGGTGGCAAGATTGTTGTTGATGCCAACACTGCCGTTGCTTCTTAAGCGCATTATTTCTGTATTGGCACTACCATCCCAAGTATTGAAAATGATATCGGCACTTGAGCCGGAGAGTCCGTTTTGCAATGCGGTAATTGATGCATTTGGAGTATTGTCTGTTGAGTTATCTGTTGTAAAAGCTAATCTTCTGTTATCGCCTGTCATCCAAATATCGCCACCTTGTACCCAAAGCTTGCCTTGTGCCGGATTGTTGGTCCCAATCCCAACATTTCCTCCGTTATTATATATATTTTGGTCAATTACCCAATTTGAGTTGTTCCAATAAGGCGTTTGCCCTGCTGCTGTTCCGCTTTGCAAAAACCCGGTTACACCTTGAATACCTTGGTTTCCCTGCGCACCTTGTGGCCCAATCGGGCCTTGCGCACCTATGTTTCCTTGGTCGCCTTTATCGCCCTTTGCGCCTGAAGGTCCTTGCACCCCTTGTATTCCTTGAGGACCTTGTGCTCCTGCAGCTCCGGCATCACCTGTATCACCTTTGGGTCCGGTTATACCCTGCGCCCCGGCAACCCCATTATCTCCGGTGTCGCCCTTTGGTCCGGTTGGTCCTTGTGGTCCCGAGTTTA
>CAZYXR010000105.1:4767-8854 GCA_964650845.1 uncultured Chitinophagaceae bacterium | reverse complement strand
AGCCAAACAATTACAATCGGAAATTGCAGCATTAGAGGTAAAAAAGAAGGTGCTTGAAGTAAACAAAAAAGAGCAGTTGGAGGTGTTTTCCGAAGAAAATAAACAACAAGAAGAATTGATTCGCGAAAAACGCGAGCAGTCGAACATCGTAGCAAAACTTAGCGACCAGGAAAAGAAACTGCGCAAACAATTTCAGCAGAAACAACAAGCAGTTCGCAACCTCAACAAAAAAATTGAACTCATTATTGCCGAAGAAATTCGATTAGCAAAAAAGAAAGCCGAAGAACTGGCAAAAGCAAGTGGCACAAAGGTAGAAACACCGTCTTCTGCTAAAACCGACTACGAGCCAATTCCTCTTTCGCCAGATGAAAGAGCGCTAAGCAACGATTTTGTAAGCAACCGTGGCAAGTTACCATGGCCTGTTACACGAGGGCATATCATTTCGGGCTTTGGTAAGCAAGAGCATCCAACGCTAAAAGGTGTAATAATTGAAAACAATGGTATTGATATTAAAACCACCATTGGTAGCGAAGCCAGAGCACTGTTTGATGGTGTTGTTGTAAGCGTGTTTTCATTACCTACCACCAACACTTGTATTATCATCAAGCATGGCGATTACTTTAGTGTGTATTCAAACATTGATAACCCTGCGGTAAAAACCGGACAAAAAGTAAGTACCAAGCAATCGCTCGGAAAACTCTACAATGACGAAGAAGAAAACATCACCAAAGTTCATATAGAAATTTGGAGGGGCAAGGAGAAAGTGGACCCGGAGTTATGGATTGCCAACCGATAGCAATCTAATTTCCGCTCCCCCATTGCTTGCAGCGTTCGCGCATTTTTTCTTTAAAATTTTCGCGCTCTTCGGGTGTCATACAATCTATTTTTTGTTGAAGATTTTCTTTAAACCCATTGCCGCCCCACTTCATTCTTATGCTGCCAAAAAGCAATTTGCTTAAAAGCAACAAACCAAGAGCCTGCCAAAATGTAATCAACTGCAAGCCAAAAATTTCAGGCATCAACCAATTCCACAATGCCATTACAACATAGCCTATCAATGCAAATGCAAGTGGCGCAAGTAAAATAACAGCAGCTACCTTTTTCAGTACAAAACGTTTCATTGTCTTACTGCATTTTTTAGTTTACAAACATATCCTCGTACAAATGTTGCATACGTTTACGCAAGTGCATTACCGCATAGCGTTTTCTGCTCAAAAGCGTGTTAAGCGGTGCGCCCGAAATTTCTGCAATTTCATTGAAACTCTTATCTTCAAACTCGTGCATTACAAAAACACTGCGTTGCTCTTCGGGCAATTCGGCAAGTGCAGCCATAAGTGCATCCATTATCACTTCGCGCATCATTTCGCGGTCTTGCGAAGTACCACCCGCTGGTAAAAAATCAGCAATATCCAATCGTTCGCCATCCTCTTCGCGTATAGCAAAATAACCTTCAAGGCTTTCAGGTTTTTTCTTACGAAATCGGTCGGTTATTTTGTTGCGCGCCACCGTAAACATCCACGAAGCCATTTGCTCCACCGGCTTCATCAAACGATAGGTATTTACCAACTCGTAAAAAACATCTTGCAGCACATCTTCGGCATCTTCGGTGCTGGGTACGCGGCTGCGGATAAAGGCAAAAAGTCTATCTTGCTCTTTACGAAACGTATCACGAATAAGATCATTTTGTATCTCAGCCATGCTGAGGGAAAGTGTTATTGCAGTGTCCTTCATTAAACACTTAGACGAAGGTGCGCTAAAAATATTTGCCGCCCATTGGCAATTTTACTTTTTAAACAATTGTTTTAACATCCATTAGAATTTCGCTTTCGCCCATCAATCTTCAATAACAGATTTATTGTAACCAAATTTCACAAAGCAAATGATTAGCAATCTTTACTTTGCGCCCTATGATAGTGCTTCGCTCAGAAAAATTAGTAAAAAGCTACAAGGGTCGAAAAGTAGTAAACGAGGTTAGTTTTGAAGTAAAGCAAGGCGAAATTGTTGGGCTGCTTGGCCCCAATGGCGCAGGCAAAACCACTTCGTTTTACATGACAGTAGGGCTGATAAAACCAGATGCCGGTAAAATATTTTTGGCAGATGAAAACATCACCGACTTGCCCATGTATAAGCGAGCAAAACAAGGCGTTGGATACTTACCACAAGAAGCAAGTGTATTCAGAAATTTAAGCGTAGAAGATAACGTAGCCGCAGTGCTGGAAATGACCGCACTTACAAAGACCGAACAAAAAGACCGATTAGAACTACTACTCCAAGAATTTGGATTGAATCGCGTGCGCAAAAGTATGGGCAACGTGCTAAGTGGTGGCGAAAGAAGGCGCACCGAAATTGCGCGTGCATTAGCTACCAGTCCCAAATTTATTTTGTTAGATGAACCGTTTGCTGGTATTGACCCTATTGCAGTTGAAGACATTCAGCGAATTGTAGAAAAACTAAAGGAAAAAAATATTGGTATTTTGATAACCGACCATAATGTGCAGGAAACACTATCAATTACCGACCGCGCCTATCTTTTGTTTGAAGGGAAAATATTGAAACAGGGTAGTGCGCAAGAACTTGCCGATGATGAAATGGTGCGCAAGGTTTATTTAGGGCAGCATTTTGAACTAAAGAGGAAAGTAACAGAAAACAAAGTGCAGAAATTAGAAAACCAATAGAATGTTACTTGAATGGCTTGGAAACAGATTTGTACAATACAGAATTCCTGAACTAAACAAGTTGAGGAACGATGCATTGAATCTGCAACAAAAACAGTTTACATCGCTTATAGAAAAAGGCACAAACACGCAATTTGCTCAACAATATTTTACAACAGGCATCCCCAACTACAAAACTTTTGCACGCGTAGTGCCATTGTTCAACTACGAAGAAACAAAGCCATTCATCCACCGCATGATTATGGGCGAAAAAAATGTATTGTGTAGCGATAACATAAAATGGTTTTCGAAATCGAGCGGTACAACCGATGTAAGTAAATTTATACCGGTTAGCCGCGCAGCTATGCAACACGGGCATTTCAAAGCGGGCCGCGATATTCTTGCAGCATATTTTGAACGCTATCCCAATACTCGAATGTTCTCGGGCAAACACTTAGTAATGGGCGGTTCCATTGCATCGTTTCCCCAAAATCCGCATATAATGACCGGAGATGTTTCGGCCGTGTTAATGAAAAACATTACACCATGGATTCAGGCTTTACGCACACCAACTTTAGATATTGCGCTAATGGAAAAATGGGAGCAAAAACTGGAGCGAATGGCGCATCAAGTTGCCGAACAAAATGTTACCGGTATTTCCGGTGTTCCTACATGGACACTGTTGCTATTAAAACGTGTGCTTGAAATTACAGCCAAAAAAAGCATTGCCGATGTGTGGCAAAATTTTGAAATGTTCATTCATGGTGGTGTAAACTTTCAACCATTTAAAAACTCATTTGATGAAATTTTTGGCAAGCCAGTTGTTTACATCAATGCTTACAATGCTTCCGAAGGTTTTTTTGCAATGCAGGATACCAATGCTGAAGGCATGTTGCTGATGCCCGACCACGGCATTTTTTACGAGTTTATTCCTATCGAAGAATCGAGGAGCAGCAATCCGCAAGTGGTGCCACTGCAAGAAGTGCAATGCAATAAAACTTACGAATTGGTAATTACTACCAATGGCGGCTTGTGGCGATACAGAATAGGCGACACAATACGCTTTGTTTCATTAAACCCTTGCCGAATTATTGTTGTGGGGCGCACCAAACAATTCATCAACATAATGGGCGAAGAATTGATGGTTCATAATGCCGAAAAAGCAATCGCTGAAGTTTGCTTGGTGCACAATTGCACCATCAAAGATTTTACGGTTGCACCTATTTTTCCTGCAGCCGATGGCACGGCAGCACATGAATGGCTGATAGAATTTGAAAGAACACCCCACGACATAAGTTTATTTGGCAAAGATTTAGATCGCCATCTACAACAGTCAAATTCCGACTATGCTGCCAAGCGCAGCAGCAACCTTGCTTTGCGCGAACCAAAAATTACGACATTGCCACAAAATACTTTTCACCAATGGCTAGAGT
>CAZYXR010000105.1:0-4757 GCA_964650845.1 uncultured Chitinophagaceae bacterium | reverse complement strand
AGGGCAACACAAAGTTCCGCGTTTAAGCAATGAAAGAAAACTGGCAGAGGAGCTCAGCGGGTGTCTGATTCGTTAAATGGGCCTTTTCCCATTCTTTATTCTCCGCTGTTTGTAGCTTGTTTTATGTCCAGGTTCGTAAATCAATCGTGTAAAAAAACTGTATCGCTCATTCACCCTACTGATGGGTATTCCCGAAACAATGCCAAGCAAAATATTATCGGTAATTCCCAGTCTGATTTGCGGGCGAATTACCATATTAAATTCATCCTTCCAGACCTGTTTGTTGAATTCCATACCAATAAAGTTGCGTGTGCCTCTAATCATGTAGTGAAAGTTGGTGTTGATTTGAAAGTTAATATGCAGATGCGAATCATAAAACGGTAGCTCAATGTGCGGTCCGGTGTAAAGCAATGCATGAAAGTTGCTGCCCCATCTTTTTGCAGCCACTATAAAAGGATTGAACACATTGCCCACAAGTGGCTTGCGAATGTTGAAGCCCCGTATATCTGCGAATCGAATCTCATTAATATATCCAAAAGCAAGACTTGTTTTTGCCTTTTCAGAAACGAAGAATGTCCATTGAATAGCCGTTTTAATCGATTCCACCCTGCTGGATGGTAGTGAGTCGCTGCCGTTTTTTTTATACGGAATGTAGAAACTAACCGGCACTTCTATTTCTAAGCCAAGCCTGTCGACCGGAGCAAATTCATACTCAACCAATGCCATATATTGGTCGAACTTTGCACGGTCAGTAAGCCCGAAGCCAAAGTTCCATTCCTTTTCGCCTTTGCGTGCACCAAGGTCGCGGATAAGGTCAATGTATAAGGGTTCAGCATGAAGTACTTTGGGTCTGCCGGGCGTGTCTTCCATTTCATCAATATATAAGGAGTCAAGTTGTGATTTTGTTTCAGAATGTTGCCCAATGACAACTAGCACAAGCAATAAGCTTGCGATAAGCAAAAGGACTTTTTGTTGCATAAAATTAAAAGTTTAGTGAATGGATGCGCCACAGTACATCACATAAAATAGTGTTGCCAATCAACTGATAGAATCAGAATAGATACTTTAAAAAGGCGTATTAAACCTTTGGGGGAGGAGGATTGATTTCGCAAACAAAATCTGAGTACCACGATATGCCATTTGGAAAAGACATAGAGCTTTTTGTTGCAACCCTATTTATGAGTGAGAACTCCGGTATATCCTGTTTGAATTTCGTGGGTGTGATTTTTTTTGCCATCTGATTATTGTTGCTGTCGTCATTTCTCTGCTCATCAAATTCAAACTCTGAATTTATAACACATTCAACAACAAACTCTGTTATGCTTTCCATTTCATTGACTGATGTTATGCTTGTTTTTGAAAGATGATGGTAGAGCAAGTTATCAGGAACATCTATACTGGAGTTAAGCGTGACCAAAGTCATTATGAAGCAATAAATTTTGCTGAAGAGTTTTTTCACAGTTGCGAATATAAAATCACATACACAGCATTGCTGTTAATAAAACTAATGGCAAGAAATTCAGCATAGTTTTTTTGAAACACATACATTCGCCACCAATGAGGTTTTTAACGGCAACACTGCTATTTCTTTTTACAACTCATTGCTATTCGCAATTAGTTTTTCATGGTCATTCGCACAACGACTACTTGCAAAAAAAACCATTGAATGAAGCTACGCGCTATGGTTTTAAGAGTATTGAAATTGATGTGTGGTTGCATAACCACAATTTGGTGGTGTCGCATACCAAGATAGGTTTAAGCAAAAAGAAAACGCTCGATTCACTTTACCTGAAACCTTTAGCCCTATCGCTTAAAAAAAGTAAGGGCAAGATGTACGATACAGACTCTGCAGCCTTGATATTAATGATTGACATCAAAAACAATTCTGTGGAAACCTACATGAAATTGAAACAGATTATCCGCCCATACCAAAACCTATTTATGCAATGGAGTGGCGATACTGTTGTAAAAAAAGGTGTGCTGCAACTGATGCTTTCAGGAGCGGTGCCGCGAGATACCATAATGGCAGATTCTATTCGTTTTGTGTGTTTAGACGGTGGAATGAAAGACACAGCAGCAACTGTATCCAACGTTTTGGTGCCTCGTGTAAGCTCTTTGTGGAGCAAGTACTTTAATTGGAATGGGGCCGGCAAAATGCCAAAAGAAGAACTAAAAACATTGCGCAAATTGGTTGCTGCAGCGCACTCTTCGGGTAAAGCAATTCGCTTTTGGGGTGCACCCGATAACTTTGGTGTGTGGCGCACTTTACTGAACGAAGGAGTAGATTGGATAAATACAGACAACCTGAAACCATTTGCTGAGTATTACAATAGCAGAGGAAAATAACTATCGTGTATTTTAATCATCCTTAAAACACAATGGCGCACAACCTATTTTCTCGAGAATTTATCGCAGCGCAATTTTACATTACAACAAATTACATTTGCAATCATGTTACTAATTAGCAAACTTTTTATGTGGTTGATGGGTTGGAAAATGAACCTTCATGGTTTACAACCAAAAGATTTCAGACGAGCCGTGGTGCTTGCTATTCCACATACCAGCAATTGGGATTTGCCCATTGCCCGGGCGGCATTTTTTTTGATGGATATTCACGTACGCTTTACCGTAAAAAAAGAGTGGATGCGTTTTCCATTTAGCATATTGGGCAAACCACTGGGCGGCATAGCTATTGACCGCTCACCAAAAGTGCCGGGGCAACAACGCAAAAGTATGACAGAGGCAATGATAGATTTATTTGAACAACACCCCGAAGAGTTGGTAATAATGATAACCCCCGAAGGCACCCGCAGCCGCAACGATAAATGGAAAACTGGATTTTATCATTTGGCAATGGGCGCAAATGTGCCAATTGGTTTAGGCTACTTGGATTATGCCAAAAAAGAAGCCGGTGTTGGTAAACTCATTTACCCTTCGGGCGATATGAAAAAAGATATGAAAGAAATACTCGACTTCTATCGCAACATTAAGGGCAAATACCCCGAACAGTTTGCTTTAGACAAAGAGTTCGACCAATAAAAAGCTACGAACTACTTTACAACTATCGTTTGCTCTTGCACATTTTCTCTGCCACCCAAAATTGCAGTTAGTGATACCGTGAAAGTATCAATAGAGTCAAAAGTGTGAAACACCTGAGGCGAGTAGTAAATGCTATCGGGTTGGTCGCTAAATTTCCATTTGTATTGAGTAGCGTCTTTGGTGCATGAAGCGTCAAACGAAGCCGGAGCGCCAACGTACACACTATCAATACCGCCAACTACCGTAAAACAAGCCGAAGGAGTTTTACCGCATGAAGAAATTGCTACAAACAAAATTGCAATTGCTGAAAGAGTAAGAATGTGTTTCATTATAAATTGAGATAAGTGTTGGCGAAAGTATTGTTTTGATTGAAAGAAACAAAAAACCCAAAGTATTTCAATTTGCTGTTTAGTTTGCAACTATGAATAGATACTTTCCTGCGCTGGATGTTTTGCGATTGATAGCGGCTACACTGGTAATGGTGGGGCATGTGGAATTGATATTAAACTACCGGTGGATGGAAGGTTTTATGTCGGCCTCGCTGGTACACGAAAGTGGCAAGGCCGGAGTAGCAATCTTTTTTGCACTAAGCGGCTTTTTGCTTGCAAAAATTGCAATGGAGGAAAAAGAAAGCAAAGACGGTTTTTGCATAAAACAGTTTGTAAAGAAACGTGCGCTGCGCATTCTGCCCTTGTATTATTTCATCATGATTGTTGCTTTCTTTTTTCTTGCAAAATCGAATGTATTTTATGTTGAAAACCAAACAGAAGAATTGCGCTTGCTTTTCGTGCAAAAACTATTGTTGTATGTAGCATTGCTGCCACAACTAAACGATGTGTTTTTTAATGAAAAAGTATCAACTGTGCTTCAGTTTTGGACAATTGGAAGCGAGGTGATTTTCTACCTAATACTTCCATTTTTAATACGCGCAAAAAAGCCTCTTAAGGCAATGATTACGGCATTTATAGCATTTACAATATTAAAATACTCATTACAACTACTGGTTGGCAAAACTCCCTTTGAGGGCATTGTTTCAACCTTGTACTATATCATGCTTTTTAACCGAATTGAATGCTTGCTTCTTGGCGCAATTGCAGCAGTTTTAATGCGTCAAAAACACAAATGGGCTGTAAGTTTAGCATCAAAGGACAATATGATTTTCGGCACCGGATTGATAGTGTTAATGCTAATAATGCACCGAAGGATTATTACGGGTTTCGATTATGCACTTTATACAGCTGCAATAATTCCATTTTTGTTGTATTTCACAGCCCCCGAACGGAAGCCCTCGAACAGTAAATTGATGAAGCTATTGACCTATGGTGGCAAAATAAGTTACAGTATTTATCTAACACATATCATAGTATTAATGGCGGTTTGGTATTTTATTTATGAATACACATTACTTGCCGAAAACAGCTTTACCATTGCATTTTATGCCGTAGGCATGGTTGCCGTATATGCAGTTTCTGCAATTACATATCGCTTCATAGAGTTGCCTTTTTTGAATATGAAAAAAAAAAGCTCTGATAAAAAATAGCTTACATTCATGCTACAAAACAAACGGATATGAACAAACTTTATGCAGTATCGCTAATGATACTTTGCTCGGTTTTTACAAATGCACAGGACTATAATTTAACGATGATGCACGATGGCAAAGCGCGCACATTTATTCTCCACTCGCCATGCTCTACCTACAATTGCACAGGAAAAAA
>CAZYXR010000104.1:0-8908 GCA_964650845.1 uncultured Chitinophagaceae bacterium | reverse complement strand
ATGGTAAACCTAACATTAACGTCACTTGTGCTATTTATGTAAGCACTCCCGTTTACAGTGGTTTACCTGCATTAACCAGTAAATTCTATTTTGTAAACGCGGGTTTACGATTTTGGATACTATGCTTACAATAACATAGAATACAGACAAAACACACGCTGATTTTTTCGCAAGATTTTTAAAATGTTTAAAGAGTAAGATAAATATCTTACTCATCTTACTCCGTATAGAAAAATAAACACACATATTAAAAAAGAGTAAGATAGGAGTAAGATAGGAGTAAGATATAAAAAGCACATCTTACTCCTAAATTAGTATTGATTTTCAGATAATTAGGAGTAAAGGAGTAAGAGAGTAGGATGTTTTTTGTAAAAAACTATATTTCAAATTGTAAGCGGTATTTTTTGCGGTTTTAAGGAGTAGGATAGAAAAAAAGGAGTAAGATAGCCACGAAAAGGAGTAAGATAGAAACGGAAAAAGCACCCGTTAGAGTGCTTTTTTATGAATTTGGACAAATGGACAAATCAAAATTGCTTATTCAGGTAGTACCCTTTTACTTTGTAGTCATAGCCTTGTTTTTTAATTTGTTCCTGTTCTACTCCTATTTGCTTTAAAGCCCTACCTACACCAACACTGGATATTTTTAAACCATGCTCACGCGCTGAAATGTAGCTTACAATTTCACTGGAGGTTATGAAATTGTGCTTTTGCTCCTCTGTGTCCGGTGTGAAATACTTGCATATCATTTCTACTTCTGCAGATTGCTTTAGATGCTGTTTGTTGTTTTCCTCGTTCAGCTCTATTTCTTCTTTTGTTAGTTCGCAATGATAGCCGGACTTGAAAAGGTGGTAAGCCTGTGCATAGACTTTTTCAATATCAATTACCTTGCTGTAATCGAAATTTATGCCGTCTATCTCAAAGCATAACCAGCGAACATTTCCGGTTACATCTTCCAAAAAATCGCGGTTATTTGTACTGCCCCAAAACGAAGCCCTTCGCGGTGTAACTTCCTTTTTGGTGGCGTATGCTTTGCGAACCTTCACCGATGTTCTACTGAATATGCCTTTTAGCTTGTTTATCTCGGTTTTATAAAGCTGTGAAAGTTCATCTAAGTTAATGATAATGTTTTCCGTTAGTGTCAATAGGTCGTCTTTATCCCCTGAATCAGGGTTAAAGTTATCTGTGTAGTATTCTTGAAGTTTTGGAGGGCAAAGAAATTTTATGAATGTTGTTTTTCCCGCGTGTTGTTTTTCTCCTATCAGTACAAAACAATGCTTATTCATGTAACCTGAAACTAAAGCCTGTTTTACAGTTCTCACTAAAGCCTTTTTAAAGTGTAGTGAAAATTTTTCTTTGTCCTTTGCCTCTACATGGTTGGCTAAATTTTGGATATGGTCTTTTTTATCCCATTCAGGTAAATCTTTGAAATACTTCTGTATTGCATTGTAATGGGTTACAAAATCACTCCTGAAAAGGCTCTTAAGGTTTGCATTACTGAATGAAATTCTTTGCTTCTGTAACTCTCTGAAAATTTCATCTTCATTTATCTGTTTCCAATCTTCGCTTTCTCCGGCTCTCGGTTTTATCTGCACTTCATTAGAAACAACATTGTATCTAAACTCATAACGGCTATCCAAATATCGCTCTACCAGGTCAAATTTTGAAAGTTGTGCCGGCTCCTGGCTTTCTCCGGTGGTGTAGGTGTTTCCAACTGCGTTGGCCGTATCGTTTTTTGTGTTTTCACTTTCTATAGCCGGGACAAACTTAGCTAACTTCTTTTTCTTTCCCGCTTTAACTATGTCAGGATGTGTTAGTATATCATTTTCTAAATTCATTTTGTTGCTGATTTTTTAATAAGTTCAATTGCTATGTTTGATATTGTTTGAATTACTTCATAGCAGTGTAGTAACTCAAAATGTAGTTTCATATTTTCCTTTTCATACATTTCTACTGTTGCCTCTAAATGGCTTTCGTAAACACTTTTCATGTTTCTTGCTGCCAATAAAAAGCCAAAGATTATACCTACTTCATCTGTTAAATAGGCTGCCTGTTTTAATGTGCTTGCCGTTTCTTTTTCGTTGGTGGTGTTTAGTTCTGTGTTATTCAAAGCATTCAACCTCACAGCTTTCTTTTTTACCAGTTCTGCAAAGCGTTCTATTTCATGCTCTGTTATTATTTCATGTATGGAAACACCAATGCCGGAGGGTGTGTATTCACGCTCCGGCATTGGTGTTTTTTTGTTGGTTTTTGGGTTCATGGTTTAAGCGGCTTCGATCGTTCTTGTTATTTTTAGCGGTGAAAAATCTACTTCCTTTGGGCTTGTTTCCTTTAAATCAAACAACTCTTTTAAAATTCGTTTTTCATCAACCCGCGCATAGTGTTTTCTTGTCATTTTAAAATCTTCATGCCCCATCATTTTTGCTACGCTTTCGGGCGAAAATCCTTTATCAATCATGCTTTGTGCAAATGACTTTCTACCTACGTGAGTAGTAACACGCTTTTCAATTCCTGCCATTTTTGCTATTTGTTTTAAAGACCTGTTGTAATAGGCGTTTACTGGCGGTTGTAGTTGGTAGTTCAATCTTTCGGCTATTTCTTTAGCCTTTTCCGAAAAAGGAATAAAAAAACTTTGCCCTGTTTTTATTCGCCTTGCTGAAATAACCTCTATTCCGTTTTCAACTGTGATGAAACTTTTTTCAAAAGCGCGTAAATCACACTCTGATAAACCTGTATAACACTGAAAAAGAAAACAGTCTTTAGCATTTTGAATACCCCAACTTTTGCCGTCTGTTTTTAGGTTTTCGATTTTCAGAATTTCTTCACTGGACAGCCTTACAATTTCTTTACAGGGGGCTTTTGACGGGCGGAAAAATTCAAATGGATTTTTATCAATTAACCCTTCGTTTTTAGCATACTTGAAAAGGTTTTTAACTTGCTCAATAATTTTTTGTACATACTCGTACTTGTACTTTTTCTTTTCTGTAAGATGCAATTCAAAAGCCTTCGATGTATTATGAGTGTGTCCAGTTATTAGCTTGCTGCCAGTATGTTCAATAAAGTACTTTGCACTTCTTCTTCTCAGCCGTGAGGCGTGAATAGTTGAATTTAGTTTCAACCTCTTTTCAAAATCTTTTAGAACTTCTTCAATTCCAATTTTCTGTTTTTCATGCTTTCCTGTGAAAATTCTTACCACTAAAACTGGGTCTATACCGTTTACTTTATCAGTTTCAAGTATAATTTTGTAGAGTGTGTTTAAAATCATGATTAAGTGTGTATTCAGCATTTCATTGTCTGTTGAACGCTCGTTTTCTTTACACCAGTTTTCAGGCTTAACTTTTAATCCGGTTTGAAAGGATGCCATTCTTTTACCTTGCCTAATCATACAGTAAATTGTTGCTGAACCTTGCTTGTTTAGCTTGCCAGTGATATAGAAGTTTATTCTCATGCTACATCCCCTTTCATTTGAAATTCAGAAATAGAAGTGCTGATGTGTTGGACTTTTGATGTGAGCAAACAAAGAAATTCATGCAAGCCTTTCAGGTCGTGGAGTTCTTCGCCCATCAAATCAAAGTCTATGGCTGTTTTACTGCGTTGGCAATCTATCAGCAAATAGAAAAGTGAACCTATTGAGTTTTGAAAACGTGTAAAATCGTCTTCACGGTTAAATAGTCCCTGCATTGCCTGAGCAACATCTTCAACCCTGTATTTTTGTACAGGGTTGTTTAAGTAGTTGTAAATGAGAATTGATGTTACAGGCTCGTTGCCTTGTATCTCTGTTAATGTTTTCGGAAATTCTTTTACTTTTGTCATGTTATTTCAATTTTGGAGAGTTGAATAATATTTGAAGCCTGTGTTTGCGCACGGGCTTTTTTTATGCGGCTACTTTAGTGTGTTGCTGAAGTGTAGGCGTTTCGAGCTGTGATGCTTGCACCTTTGCCGGTTGAATTAAGTTTTTCAAATCTTCTGTTTTGTAATACACCCGCCCATTAATCTTATGCTTTGATAAACCTCTGTTTCTTTCAAGGTTTGAAAGATTGCCCCTACTACACCCTAAATAAATGCAGGCTTGGCGCGTGTCTAAAAAATCCTTCTGCGTGTGTGTATTTTTTGCCATGTGCTTAATATCGTTGTGCATGGCGCGTACAGCTTTTAAAACTGCCTCTAATGTTGGCTCTTTTCGTTTCATAAACTTTTGTTTACTTTGTTGAATAATGTTGCTAAATGTTGTGCAAGTATAAAAATAAGTTTACCATAAATACTAACTTAATATTCATTTTGATAAACTTATTTTCTAAATAATTGATAATCAATGAAAAATATTTCAGACGTAATTAAAGAGTTATCTAAGGAGAAAGGCGTTTCTCTTGCTTGGATAGCAGACAAAATAGAGATGACTAAACCAGGCTTTTACAAAGCAATGGAAAACAATAGCTGGAAAGTTGACACCATTAAGAAAATATGTATTGCATTAGATATTAGCATTGCCGATTTCTTTGAAAGGTTAGAAGACATAAACGACACCGTTCAACTGGGTTATCAGTTATCCAACAAAATGGAGGTTAAAACAAATGACTATAAGAGTATTGTTGAAATGGTAGTTTTAGCTTCAACTATAACAACAATTCTTGCCCTGAAACATAAGCTATCAAAAGAAGATATATTAAAGATGCTTACTGATATGATAGAAAAAATTGACTTAGGAAAATATGGATTTTCACCAAACAACCCGCCTAAGACTTAACTCTATATCCTTTCCGGTAACGTGTTCGTAAATCATTGTAGTTTCAATTTTTTCATGTTGCAATAAATCGCGCAATACAGGCAAAGGCACTAAAAAAATTAAGCGTGTAGCGAAGGTGTGCCGCCCTACATGGGTTGTTACTGGTTTGTTTATTCCGGCACGTTTAGCAATTACTTTTAAATACTTGTTGGCGGTTTGCTCTGTGTGTCCTCCAAAAATAGGTTTGGCTTTAAATTGCTCCGGCAGCTTGCACCGCTCTATAAGTTGCTCCGGCTTGCTTGGTTTGCCTTCTTGTTTAAACAACAAAAACAAAGGCAATCGAATTTCTTTCTTTGTTTTCTGTGAGCGCGTTATGTGTAGCGTGTAGCCTTCTTTACCTTGTACAAGTGTGTTCATGGTTACTTGCACAACATCGCTAAACCTTAAACCCGTGTAACACTGGAAAAGAAACATATCGCGCACGCCTTGCATAGTGCTTTCTTTTGCCGAAAAAGTTAGTTGCTCTAATGCAGTAACTTCTTCTTCTGCAAGGTAGGCTCTGTTTGTGGCTTTGCCCTTAATTTTGTAATCGTTTAAAGGGTTGTTTCCGTGTTCTATCAATTTGCGCTTTTCGGCTTGCTTCATGTACTTTTTAAAATACTTGAAATGCTTGCTTTTTATGGTGTTGGGGTTTAATTGCTTGCTGTGTAAGTGCCGCTCAAAATCATTAAGAAAAGCGTATGTAACCCGCTCAAATGGCAATGACTTGCCGCCTGTAAATTCATCGAGTGTATTTAAAAAGGTTTTGATGCTTTGCTTTGTGGTTTCCTGAATAGGTTCTGCGCTTACCATTGCTTTACAGAAATCAATAAAATCGTAAAATTCACGCTCTTCGCTTACCTGTAAATCCCTTACAAAAAAGGGTTTTCCCTTTGCAATGGCTTTGTTTTCCTGCGCTTTAAATTTGGAAATTAAACCGTGAATTGCCTGTAAATGATTGTTGCGGTTTTTATCCTTTGAAGATGGTTCTGCCTTCGCCTCATTCCACTCATCAGGCTTTAGCCTTATTCCTGTATCGAAATATCTTCGCTCTCTGTCTTTACTGGCTTGTATCTGCACAGCAGCTTTACCTTCTTTGTTCAATACGTTTTTTCGGTTATAAACCACCCTGAAATCAATAATTTTCTCACTCATTTTAGGTTCAAACTTTTTGTGATACCGAACATTTTTAACAGTGTCGGTATCACAATAGTATCACAAATTTAAAAAAATGTTTGTGCAAGATTATACAACATTAAACAAAAAGCCCGCGACTGGCGCGGGTTTCAATTTTTGCTTGAGCAACATTGTACAGGATTTTACACCTTTCGGTGGTCCCACCTGGAATCGAACCAGGCACCTACTGATTATGAGTCAGTTGCTCTAACCGAATGAGCTATAGGACCATGTTGTTTTTTGAAACAACGCGGGCGAAAGTAAGAGATATTCCTTTAGTTTTAAATAGTTGTGCGAAATTTTAAATGGGAAAGTTCAAAGTAAATATTGTTCCCATGGGTTGATTGTTGCTGATAGTTATTTCGCCATCATAAATTTCCACAAAGCGTTTTACAATATACAAGCCTAATCCGGTGCCTTTAGTTCTGCGGGTTTCTTCGTTTCCGATGCGATAAAATTTATCAAAAACTTTTTCTCTTTCTTCTTCCGAAATTCCTATGCCTTCGTCTTTTACATGAAGCGAAACAATGGTTTCGGATGCAGATAGTGCTACTTCTATTTTTTTACCCTCGCTTGAATATTTGAGGGCGTTTTCTATTAGATTGATGATAACAGATGCAAAGCCAACAGGGTCGCTTTGTAGTTTGATGTTTGGTTGAATGTGGAGGTCGAAATGAACCTTCTTTTTATTTGTTACAAACCGCTTGGCAATAGACTCTACAAGTTCCGAAACATCTACTTCTATTGTTGATAAGCCATGCTCTTCGCGTTCAATTTTTGCTGCCAACAAAATGTTTTCAACCAACGATTCTAAGCGATCGATGTCACTCAAAGAATTGTGAATGAGCCTTTCGGTTTTTTCTTGCTCCAATGTTCTAAGCCCCATTGTTTGCAACGCAACTTTGATGGAAGCAAGTGGTGATTTTAGTTCGTGAGTAATAGAAAGCAAGAAGTTTTTTTGTTGCGAAGCCATGCTTATTTCTCTTTTAAAAACTTTGCGCACCTGCAGCAAGCCAAGCAGCAGCAAAGCAATAAATACACCGCCTTCGGTAATTATCATTACGCGCTGCCGCTTATATTTATTAAACTGAAGTTGATACACCTTGGTAGTTTCGTATGCAACTACATTGCCATATCGCTCGGTGAAATGAATTTTATCTAATTCTACTTTTTCTTTGTATGCAGCTTCGTTTTTTGCAAAAAGCAGATATGCCCACCATACCGCAAACGCGATGGTGTATGCAAAAACGAAATAAAAAATAGAGAAAGGGTTAGAGAGTAAACCTTGCTTTTTCACGCTGTGAAGTTAAACAAAGTTTACCCTTTGCAGTGGGCACTTGCAAGCTACTTTTACTTTTCTCCTCCGGTGCCTTTAAACTGGTCATCGCTATGGCGAAACAATATGTTAAACGTGGTAAGTGAACCGTAAATACGGGTAATGTATTGTTGTAAATCTACCTTTTCGGCATCGGTGAGCACTTTATGTGCATTTATCTGTTGCTCCATCACTCTTAGTCTGTCGCGCACCATTACAATTTTATGAAAGAAAGTTTCTATTGGCACTTCCTTCGTTTGCAGATCTCCACTACCCGGTTTCATTATCAGGCTGCCGCCATTCCATTTGTGAGCTAAATGCACAATTTCTTCGGCACCGTATTTTTCTTGCAGTACTTCGGCAACGGCACTTTTTAAGTCATCTAATGTTATGGGTGGATTATCCGACTCTATTTTTTCTAAAACTACCAAACCATCGTAGTCGCGACCAATGCCGCGGCTGTTGCCTTCATCTAAAAACCATACTGTGTAAAATTCGGCATCTAAATTTACCACTACGCCTTTGCCATATTTTGGGTGCTGCACCCGCGAACCGATTCCGAGATTGTTATCCATGATTTATTTTTTACTTCGCGATGTTAGTAAACAAGTACCAAACATGCGAGTAGTTATTCAACGTGTAAGCCATGCAAGTGTTTCGATTGATGGACAAGTGAAATCTGAAATAAAGCACGGCTTATTGATTTTAGTGGGTTTTGAAGATGGCGATGCTGAAAAGGATTTGCAATGGATGAGTACAAAAATTGCGGCACTGCGCATATTTAGTGATGAGGGTGGATTGATGAACAAGAGTGTTTGCGATATTGATGGAGAACTTTTGGTGATAAGTCAGTTTACATTATTTGCTGCTTGCAAAAAAGGCAATCGCCCATCGTTTATTCGTGCAGCAAAGCCAGAAGTTGCAATTCCACTTTACGAAAAGTTTATTGCAATGCTGGAAGGTGCAATAGGTAAAGATGTAGGCACCGGAACTTTTGGTGCCGATATGAAAGTTAGCTTGCTAAATGATGGCCCCGTTACTATTTCAATAGATTCTAAATTGCCAGAGTAGCCATTTTGCTAATACGCTCTGTCTTTATTGCCATCCATGAAATTGATAAACGCTTTATTGGCTACACGATTGCCCCCGGGTGTAGGATAATTGCCTGTGAAATACCAGTCGCCAAGATTATTTGGGCAAGCCTCGTGCAGCGAATCAATGGTTTGGTATATTACTTCTACATCTGCAAAAATGTGCAGCGGACGAACTATATCCGAAATTTTCTTGCTGATTTGGTCGGCACTGTAAATGTTGTAGAGTTTTTTTACGTGGTTTTCAATTTCTGCCAATGGTTTGTCTTCATCGCGTTTACAAAGTAGATATACTTCTTGTAGCAAATCTTCTTTGTTATCGTCTTTCAATAAATCTATTAACGCTCTGAATGCCACAAAATCGTACATGCGGCTCATGTCAATGCCGTAGCAATCTGGGTAGCGAATTTGTGGAGCCGAGGAAACAATGATTATCTTTTTGGGATTCAACCTGTCAAGAATAGAAAGTATGCTTTTTTGCAAAGTTGTGCCGCGCACAATTGAATCATCCACCACAACCAGTGTATCGGTATTGGCTTTTACGCTGCCATAAGTAATGTCGTAAAC